>WFOA01000023.1 GCA_015488325.1 Acidimicrobiia bacterium
GGACAGGCCGGTGAAGACGATCAGTTTGTTCCGGGGCAGCTCCAGGGTGAGGTTCTTGAGGTTGTGCTCACGGGCCCCCCGGATGAGGATCGTTTCGGTCGCCACGAACTCCACACCGCAGAAGAGATCGCGGCAGTGTAGTTCGCCAGCTGGGCGAACGCGTGTTCGTGGAAGAGATGTGTTCCAGCTACGGGGACTGCGCAGCCGGAGCGCGGGGGGTCGCCGTTTCCGGAAGCTCCGCAGACCTTCGGGGGGTGAACACCGCCACCGCGTACGCGGTCAGTATCGGGGCGAGCGCGCGACTGATGTCGAAGTACCGGCCCCACACCTGCACGTCGACGATCGCGGCGAGCGCCACGAACCCCAGCGCCCCCGCCGACAGGTAGGTGGGTCGGCGTACCGCCCGCACGGTGAAGAGGATCAGGATCGCCGCCATTACCAATCCGAAGGCCAGGTCAACGGCGTCTTGGCTCCACACCGACAGCGCCGCGGTCAGCCCGGCGAAGGGGAACCTCAGGTCGATCCCCTGGATGGTGGGGACGCTCACGAGATCCCGAAGACGGATCGCCAGGTAGATCCACCACACGTCGACCGCGACGGCGGCGGGTGCGAAGACGGCGAGGGCGGGCCGCCATCCTCGCCTTCGCCAGTGGAGGACGGCCACGCCGAAAACGAACAGGATCGTGACTTCACGGGCCAGGGAAGCTCCGACGAATGCCGCGGCCGCCCATCCGGTACGGTCTCGCATCACCGCCAGGGCACCTCCCACCGCGAGAGCGAAGGCGAGAACCCCCGATCCGCCCACGAAAAGCTCGGACACGAGACCCAGGTTCAAAGCGAAGGCGAGACCCAACCACGGCGATCCCCCTTCCCGGCGGGCGATCTCGGCGGTCCACCACGACCCCAACCCGAGCGCGAGTACGGAGAGCCCCGCCATCGCCCAGGGGATCCATGAAACCGGAAACAGACCGAAGCCGCCGGCGAGCAGCGGATACAACATCCGCTGAGCGCGGTATCGGGGCCGGTCCAGGAAGGCGGCGTGGTCAGGGGGGTCGAGGAGGAGCGGGTCGGTGGCCTGGATGAAGAAGAACTTCCCGTCGTGGCCCTGCAGGTCTCGGGTGACCACCTCCCCGAGCATCCGTTGGGCGTATTCGGTCTGAAGCGTCGACTCCTCCCCGAGGGCGAGGAACACCGAAGGGTCCCAGCCTGCCGGCACGAGGAGCCGCAGGGAGAGAAGCACACCGAAGACGAGACCAACGACTCCGACGACGAGAGGAGACGCCCGGCGTCGCAGCAAACGATTCATCCCGGCTTCCGTGCCACCACCACCAGGCTCAGGCCCCTCCCCCAACCGACACGGTCGACCAGTTTCGCCACCGGAATCCCGAGGGAGAAGAGGCGCGCCTGCATCCGGCTGATCCCCGATCGGCCGAGCCACCGGTTGAGACGCCAGCCCCAGACTCCGAGGCGGTTGAACGGTTGGATCCGCTCGATGACGAAACCGGCGTCTTCGAAGAGTCGCCGGAGGGTCGCCTCTTCGTAGCGGCGGTGGTGACCCATCGCCTCGTCGGCCGGAGAGAAGAGGTCGGGCCCGGCGGGGACCAGGATGCAGGCGCGGCCGCCGGGAGCGAGCACGTCGAAGAATCCCCGGACGGCGGCGGCGTCGTCTGCCAGATGCTCGAGGACGTTGATAGAGACCACCGTGTCGAAGTCGTCTGCCGCCAGTACGGCGTAGGCGTTCTCGTCTTCGAGGTCCATCTGGCGGACCGAGACGTTTTCCAGGTGCCCGTAGTTGCGTTCGACGTTGGAGATGAACACGGGGTCGATGTCCACCGCCACGAGGCGGTCGGCATCGAGCAGTCGGGTGGTGATGTTGCCGATCCCGCATCCGGCTTCGAACACACGGGACCCGATGGCTCCGTCGAACTGGTCGACGATCCAATCGTTGAGTCTCTTCGCTCCTCTCAGGCTCTCCAGGTCGGACTGTCCGGTACGGCGGCTGAAGCGAGTGTCGAAGAAACGGAACTTGAAGAGGAGCCACACGGCCTGCAGGCCGTCCCGCCACCCAATGTTCTTTCCCTCCGCGTAGGACCTGCCGTGGTAGGAGATCGGCACCTCGTAGATCCGGGCCCCCCACTGGGACAGCCTCGTGGTGATCTCCGGTTCGATCCCGAAACGCTCGCTCGTCAAACGGAGATCGCGCAGGACGTCGGCCCTGACCGCCTTGTAGCAGGTCTCCATGTCGGTGAGGTTGATGTCGTTCAGGACGTTGGCGAGCCACGTCAGGGCCTTGTTGCCGAGGCTGTGCCAGTACATGAGCACCCGCCGTTCGGGGCTGGAGGCGAAACGTGAGCCGAACACGGCGTCGGCCCGCCCGTCCAGGATCGGCTTGAGGATGATCGGGTACTCGGCAGGGTCGTATTCGAGGTCGGAGTCCTGGACGATGGCGACGTCGCCGGTCATGTGCTCGATCGCGGTCCTGATCGCCGCACCTTTCCCCCGGTTCACGTCATGGCGGAAGACCCGGATGCGGTCGTCCTCGGCCGCCAGCTCCCTGAGGATCTGCAGGGACGAGTCCCGGCTGCAGTCGTCCACACACACCAGCTCCAGGTCCAGGTCGATGGGCGACGACAGGACCCGATCGACGATGGTCCGCAGGGTGCGGGCCTCGTTGTAGACCGGCATGAGGACCGACAGCTTCTTGAATTCAGTCATGTGCACCGAAGACCATCCAGGGGAGGCTACGCCATATCTTCGACCGTGCCCGCCGGACCTTGAGCCGATCCCTCCGTGGGCCCGGCACGCATGAATGCTCTGGCTGCACCCAACAGCACGGCGGCCGTGAACAGGGGGGCGAGAGCCCGGGACATGTCGAAGGCCTGCTGCCAGACGACCCTCGAAAGCAAGGGAGCGACGAGAGCGAACCCGACCGTACCCCAAGAGAGGTATCCGGGTCGGCGGATCGCGGCCGTCAGCACCACGATCCCGGCGGTGACCAGCACCGCCGCCATGGCCAGCTCGATGCCAGGCTGGTTCAACCAACCGGTGACGGCTCGAGACAGCCCGACGAAGGGAACACCGATCTGCACCCGGGCACCCGACACGTCGGCTCCCAACCGCCACCACACCCACGACGTCCACGCCGCCTCCACCACCATGGGTGGTACGAGAACGGGGAGAAGGGCCGAACGCCGTCGCACGAACAGCAGGGCAGCCACCCCGAAGACGGTGAGGAGCATCACCTCCCGCGCCAACGCGGCTCCGACGAACAGACCCCCGGCGAGCCACCAGCGTTCTCCGTACGCCGCTTCGATCCCCCACAATCCGAAAGCCAGCGCCACGAGCCCGGCGCCCGACACGAAGAACTCATTGAACATGCCCGGGTTCGCCAGGAACGCCAGGCCGAACAGCGGGGACAGGCCGAGCCGACCGGCCAGCCGAGAGGTAACCCAGGTCCCCAGGCCGAAGGCTGCCACGTTGACGATGGCCAGCGTCCAGGGCAGGAACCGGACCGGGAACAGGCCGAACCCTCCCGCCAGCAGCGGAAACCCCACTCGGCGTGCCCGATAGGCCGGAAAGTCGAGGGTTGTCCGGTACAGGTCGGGATCGGTGATCCAGGGATCTGCCGCCTGGACGAAGAAGAAGCGCCCGTCATGGCCGAGCTGAGGAAGGAGGAACACCGGGCCTACCGTCTCGGTGGCGAAAGCCTCCACTTCGGGAGTCGCCTCTCCGATGTTGAGGAAGATGGTGGCGTTCCAACCTGCCGACGACAGCGCCTGGAGCATGAGGACCGCTCCGACACCAACCCCGACCAGGCCCATCGCCCCTGGCCGGATCCCGAACGGCCTCATCCGCAGGAACGGAAAGGACTGGGGACGGGCTTCATGCCTGGCAGGCTACGACAAATGAGAGCCCGATCGATGCTCTTCGGGGCATTTGCCGCCCTTCTCCTTGGCGTCGCCCTCCGGATCGCGGTGACGTCGGCTGCCGGCCTGGGGCCAGCAGACCTCGTCCGTTTCGAGACTGAGAGCGGCGTCGACCTTCCCGACGTGTATGCCGATGCCCCGTTCTTCCTCATGTGGACCCGCGGCGACGGAGGCACGTACCTGACGCTCGCCGCCGACCTCGACCTCGACGGACCCGCCCACCGGCTGCTCTCCCCGCGGCTGCGGGTCTCACGACTGGGCTTCGCCGCGCTCATCCGTCTTTTCGCACTTGGCCGCATCGAATGGCTTCCCGCCTCGCTCTTCGTCGTCTCCACACTCGGCCTCGGAGCCTACGGGGCCCTCACCGGCCGGCTGGCGTCCGTCGACCGGCGGGCCTGGTGGCTGCTCCTCAACCCGGCGGTCCTCATCGGCTACGTCGGCGACTCGACCGAACCCCTCGGCCTGGCCCTGCTGATCGCCGTGGCCGTCGCCTCCAACCCGGTCCTCGTCGGAGCCGGCGCGGCCCTAATGGGCGGAGTTCGCCCCTCCGTGGTACCGGCGACCCTGGTCGGTCGGCGGCCCTGGCAGGCGGCGATCGCAGGGGGAACGGTGGCGGCCGGACTGTTCGTGCTGGGGAGGGTCGTCTTCCCCGACGACCCTCCCTTCCCGTTCCGGCCACCGTTCGTCGGGTATGCCGAAGCCGCCGCGTCGACACCGCTCCCCGACCTCGTGATCGCCGGGATCGTGGCCGGCGCAGCCACCGTCACTCTGGCCATCGGTGTGCTCCGCCGCTCGGGTGCCGCCCGGTGGGGATGGGTGCTCGGGGCTCTGGTCGTGTTGACCCTCCCGGTCCGGAGCATCGACGCCGCCACCAACCTGTTGCGGGTGGCGGGGTTCCTGCCGGTCATCTGGGCGGTGGACGCCCGATGCGCCGGAGGTGTCCCGGAGCCCTGAACGGCCGCCGGCGTCGGGCGGCTCGGGCGCGTCTCACCTGCCGGCTTCGGCTGCCTGTTTCATCTCCCGTTTCAGCTCGGCGATCTCGTCCCGCAGCCGAGCGGCGTACTCGAACCGTAGCTCCTTCGCCGCCTCCCGCATCTCCTCTTCGAGACCGAGGATGAGCCGTGCCAGGTCGTCACCCTCCAACTCCAGACGCCTCGCAAGGGTTTCGCGGCGGCGCCGGGTGACGTCGGGAACCTCGGTCTGGATGAGCTCGAGGATATCCGTCACCCGTTTGCGGATCGTATGGGGGTCGATGCCGTGCTCCTCGTTGTAGGCGAGCTGCAATCTCCGGCGCCGGTTGGTCTCCGAGATCGCCCGCTGCATCGAGTCGGTGACCTGGTCTGCGTACATGACGACCTGGCCGTCGACGTTACGGGCCGCCCGCCCGATGATCTGGATCAGCGACGTCTCGGAACGGAGGAACCCCTCCTTGTCGGCGTCCAGGATCGCCACCAGGGACACTTCGGGAAGGTCGAGACCTTCCCGAAGCAGGTTGATGCCGACGAGCACGTCGAACTCACCGAGCCGGAGTTCACGGAGGATCTGCACCCGCTCCAAGGTGTCGATCTCCGAATGGAGGTACCGGGCTCGGACCCCCATCTCCAACAGGTAGTCGGTGAGATCCTCTGCCATCTTCTTCGTCAGCGTCGTCACCAGCACCCGCTGGTCGGCGGCGGCCCGAAGCCGGACCTCCTCGAGGAGGTCGTCGATCTGGCCTTTGGTGGGACGCACGACCACCTCGGGGTCGACCAGCCCGGTGGGACGCACGATCTGTTCCACCACCCGGGTGGAATGCTCCAACTCGAAACGACCAGGGGTGGCCGACATGAAGATGACCTGGCCGGTCCGCTCCAACCACTCGTCGAACCGCAACGGCCGGTTGTCGAGCGCCGACGGCAGCCGGAACCCGTGTTCGACCAGGACCTCCTTGCGGCTGCGGTCCCCCTCGTACTGGCCTCCGATCTGGGGGACCGTGACGTGAGACTCGTCGACCACCGTCAGGAAGTCGTCGGGGAAGTAGTCGAGGAGGGTGTAGGGGGGGTCACCGGGGGCGCGGCCGTCGAGATGCCGGGAGTAATTCTCGATGCCCGTACAGAACCCGACCTCCCGCAGCATCTCCAGGTCGTAGTTGGTGCGCATGCGCAGCCGCTGCGCCTCCAGCAGCTTCCCCTGCGACTCAAGCACGGCCAGCCGTTCGGCCAGCTCCTCTTCGATGGCGGCGATGGCCCGCTCCAGACGTTCCTGCTCGGTGACGTAGTGGGTGGCCGGGAAGACGAAGGCCTCGGAGAGCTCCTCCAACACCTCCCCGGTGACCGGGTTCATCCGGAGGATCCGCTCGACTTCGTCACCGAAGAACTCGACCCGCAGGATCGTCTCCTCGTACGACGGGAACACCTCCAACGTGTCCCCTTTGACTCGGAACCGCCCACGGATCAGGTTCACCTCGTTGCGTTCGTACTGGATGTCGACGAGGCGTCGCAGGGCCGCCTCCATCGGGTATTCCACCCCGCGGACCAGCCGGAGCAGCTGGCCTGCGTACTGCTCGGGGGACCCCAGCCCGTAGATGGCCGAGACCGAGGCGACGATGATGACGTCGTCCCGCACGAGGAGGGCGGACGTGGCGGCGTGCCGGAGCCGGTCGATCTCGTCGTTGATCGTCGCGTCCTTCTCGATGTAGGTGTCGGTCTGGGGGATGTAGGCCTCGGGCTGGTAGTAGTCGTAGTAGGAGACGAAGTATTCGACACGGTTCTCGGGGAAGAACTGGCGGAACTCGTTGGCGAGCTGGGCCGCCAGCGCCTTGTTGGGGGCGAGGACCAGTGTCGGGCGCTGCACCCGCTCGATCAGCCAGGCGATCGTCGCCGACTTCCCCGACCCGGTGATGCCGAGCAGCGTCTGGAAACGGTGCCCGGCGTCCAACCCGGCGGCGAGTTCGGCGATCGCCTTCGGCTGGTCGCCGGAGGGTTCGAACTCGGAGTGGACGACGAACGGGGGCACGACACGAGGAGTGTACGGGAGCGGTACGACAACACGGCGGTGCTCACACCCGGGGTTCGTCCCGAAGCGGAACCGGCTCCAACGCCGCCAGAACCTCGTCGAGACGGGACGCCAACGTCTCGACATCGCCGTCGTTCGGGAGGACGAAGGTGGCCAGGGAACGCCACTCGTCGTCGGTCGGTTGATGGGCGAGACGCCGCCGCGTGTCTTCGAGATCGGCACCACGTTCGACCACCCGGGCGACCCTCACGTCGACGGGAGCCTCGACGACCAACACCGGCCAGCCCGGAGGCAGCACCTTGGGCACCGACACCTCCACCGCCAGCGGCGCCGGCCCGGCCTCGGCGTCGAGTTCGTGGAGCCGGCGTCGTACATGTGGGTGGATGAGCGCCTCCAGGGCCTCGAGCTCACGGCGGTCGGCGAACACGATCCGCGCCAGGGCGGCGCGGTCGACCTCTCCGGCCACCACCACCTCGGGCCAGCGGGCGGCGACGGCGCCGAAGGCCGCCCCTTCGGGCTCCAGCGTCTCCCGGGCCAAGAGGTCGGCGTCGACGACCCGGAACCCTCGCCGCCGGAGGAGGTCCATCACCGTGCTCTTGCCCGATCCGATACCCCCGGTGACGACGAGTCGAAGTCCCTTGGACGCCATGGCCGAGACTGTACCCTGATGCCGATGGCGCCTCCCGCCCCCTGGCAACGCCGGCTCGTCCGAATCGTCACGGTCGCTCAATGGATCGCGCTGGCGATCGGGATCATCGCCGCCGTGTTCTCCTCCAACGCATCGGCCATCTCCCTGGTCGCCGCCGGAGTGGCCGGGGTGTACGTCACCGTCTCGACCGCCATCCCCCTCCGCTACCTTGCCCGCCGCTTCTTCCTCGAGACGATCACCCTCGTCGGCGCCACCCTCACGATGACGGCGGTGACCCTCACCGGAGCCACCGAGAGCCCCTTCGTCCTGCTCTCCCTCACCCCGTCCATCATGGCGACCGTCCTCGGCGGCCTCCGGGTCGGGATCGCCTCCGCCCTCCTCTCGGGGTCCCTGCTCATGGTGGTTTCCCTCGCCCAACAGCAGACGTCCATCGCCGGGAGCCTCGGCTTCGCCGGGTTGTATCTCGTCGTCGCCGCCACCGTCGCCCAAGCCCAGCGGATCCTCCAGGACATGTCGAAGCGGACCGCCGAACTGGAAGCCAGCTCCCTCGAGGCTCGTCGGCGTCTCGAAGATCTCGAAGCGGCCCACGGCCTGCTCACCCGCCTCGCCCAGACCGCCAGCAAGGACATCTCCGCCACCGTGATCGGCCGCACGGCGCTGGAGGAGCTCGAAAGCCGGTATCCCGGGTCGGCAGGCACCGCCACCATCGTCGGCGAGGAAGGCCCCGTCGTCGTCGCCGCCTACGGCGATCACCGAAGCGACCTCCATGCCACCCGCATCCCCCTCCGGGTCGGCGAACGGGAGGTCGGCGACGTCGTCCTCGCCACCCCCGAACCCCTCGACGATGCCGACCTGGACCGGATCGAGACCACTCTCCGGCCCGTCGCCCTCGCCTTCGCCAACGTCCTCCTGCTCCAGGACATCGCCCGCCGGGCCATCGAAGAAGAACGACTCCGTCTCGCCCGCGAGCTCCACGACGAGATCGGACCTTCCCTCGCCTCCCTCGGCCTCGCCCTCGACGTGGCGATGGTGCAGAACCCTGCCGAACCGGCCCTCAGCGAACATCTCCGCCAGCTCAGGGGCAGTGTGGGCCGCCTCGTCGAAGAGGTCCGCGCCACCGTCGCCGACCTCCGCACAGGACGCAGCGGCAGCCTCCGTGGCCACCTCGAGAGCCTGGCCGGGACGTTGGGGGATTCACCGAAGCTCATGATCGACCTCGACGAGCTCCGGCCCCCGCGGCCCTCCGTCGCCGACGAGGTCGCGGCGATCCTCGGCGAGGCGATCCGCAACGCCTACCGTCACTCGGGTGGGACCACCGTACGCGTCCACGGCTGGACCGACTACGACCGGGGACACGTCGTCGTCGAAGACGACGGCTCCGGCTTCACGCCGGAAGCCGTCCCCCCGGGCCACTTCGGCGTGATGGGCATGCGGGAACGGGCCGCGAAGGTCGGGCTGGCCCTCACCATCTCGTCCGGTGCCGAAGGGACACGCATCTCGATCGCGTGGGGTGAATGACATGATCCGGGTCATGATCGCCGACGACCATCAACTGTTCGCCGAAGGGCTCCGCGACGCCCTCGATTCCCAGCCGGACCTGCGGGTCGTCGGGGTCGCCGCCGACGGATCCGAGATGCTGACCGTCCTCGCCGCCCAGCCCGCCGACGTCGTGTTGGTGGACCTGGAGATGCCCGGCATGGACGGGATCGAGACCCTACGCGCCCTACCCCGAGGCCTCCCGGCGCTCGTCGTGTCCATGCACGTCAACGAAGACACCCGTACCGCCGCCCGGGCCGCCGGCGCCGCCGGGGTCTTCTCGAAGTCGGCGAGCCTGCACCGCCTCGCCGCCGCCATCCGGGCCCTCGCCGCCGGACGTGTCCTCATCGACCTCGGCGACGACGAGCTCGAGACGGTCCTCGTCGAGTACGAACAACCCCAGCTCGACCCCGGGGCGGCCTCCCTCACCGAACGGGAGATCGAGATCCTCTCCCTCCTTGCCCAGGGGGTGTCCAGCACCGAAGAGCTCGCCGAACGGCTCTACATCTCCCAGAAGACCGTGAAGAACCATCTCGCCTCGATCTTCCAGAAACTTTCGGTCTCCGACCGTACCCAAGCCGCCGTCGAGGCGATCCGTCTCGGTTTGGCACGCCGCCGCTGACCCGGGGAAATAGGTCATGCGGCCCATAGGGGAGCCCCACCACGTCCCCTAGCGTGTGAGGGGAAGTGTCCGCGCCATGGAGTCGAGATGCGAAGGCTGTTCGGAACGATCGGAGCCTGGGTACGAGAGGATGAGCGGGGAGCGTCGATGGTCGAATACGCCCTCCTCGTCGTCCTGATCGCCATCATCGCCTTCGTGGCGGTTCAGCTCGCCGGCAACCAACTCTCCACGCTCTACAGCACGATCGCCGACAGCGTCACCAACGCGGCAGGCTGACCGAACGAAACCCCGACCGGGGCGCCGCACCGGCGTCGCATCGGACCCCTGAGCCGCAGGGAGTCGGGGGAGGAGTCGAGGGCCGTGCCCGGCCCTCGACTCGCGTCCGAGCCCGTCGGCGTCTAGAGAATGGGTCTAGCGACCTATCGCCATCCGTCACCCCGCAGGTACCTTGTTGGGCGGCAAGTACGACGTTGCAAGGAGGTCCGATGCTTGCTCTGTGGACGAAACTGATGGATTGGGCCCAGGACGAGGACAAGGGCGCCAGCATGGTCGAGTACGCCCTCCTCGTGGTCCTCATCGCCATCATCGCCCTCGTGGCGATCCGACTGGCCGGGAACCAGGTCTCCAACACCTTCAGCACCATCGCCAACAGCCTGTCGAACCCCTGAACCAGGGATCGTAGGCCAGGCTCTCACGAGCCAGGCAGAAGAGAGGGTCCGCTCCGGCGGGCCCTCTCTGCTGTTCCGGTACCGTCCGGGGACCGGACGGCTTCCCCGCAGACGACCGACCGGGGCGGCCCCGGCCGGCTGATGCCGTCGACGACGTCAGGACGGCCGCATGATCACGAAGGTGTCGTCCCGGTAGACCTCGACCCACCCGGCCAGCCGGAGCGTCTCCAAGAGGGGGTCTCGTTCCCGCAACAGCACCTCGTCGATCCCGTAGCGTTCGAACACGTCCCGCCACACCGCCCGACCTCCCCGGGCCTCGACGAATTCGGGGAGCTCGGTGTGGAACAACTCGGCACGGTCGTCGATGTAGACGAGACGGTCCGGCCACGCCGCGTAGATCAAGTATCCGCCGGTTCCGTCGTCGTGGAAGAGGCGCTCACCCTGCAACCGGGTGGCGGCCTCCACCGGGAAGACCTCGTCGGAGAGGCCGCCTTCCAGGGGGACAAGGAAGGGCAACACCACCAGGATCGCGGCCGCGGCCACGTTGACCCGCGCCTGACGGCGGTCGAGCACCCGGGTCCGGAACTCCAGGCCGTCGAGGGAGCGAACCACGAAGGGTGTGAGGGCGATCCAGCCGGGGACGACCGACCGGTTCGACGACACGGCCAAAGCCAGGAACGGAACGATCACCCACAGGTCCCGGGCCTGGAGTCGCCCCCGTATCCCGGCGACGACGAGGCCGACGATGCCGAGGAACAGAGGCGCCATCGGGACGGAGATGAGGTTCGGCGGCGCCCATTCGGTGATGTTCGACAGGGCCTCGCGTCCACCGGCGAACGCCGCCAACATCTGCCACACCCCCAACCCGTGGGCGGTCGACGAGACGACGACACCGATGAGCACGAACTCCCGCCATCGGCTCCATTCGCCTCTGCGGATCGCCTGGAGGACCAGATAGCCGCCGCCGATGACGAAGCTCCCATGGATCGAAGCCCACGCCCAGAACACCAGGGGGAGGGTCCATCGGAGACGACGGTCGTCGTCGGCGAGGACCACGAGGGCGAACAGGGCGTAGGAGAAGATCACCGGTCGCGGGTTGAGGAACCCGGCGACGAGCACCGAACTGAAGACCATGAAGACGGCGAGGGGGAGCACCCGACGGAGGCGTCGGTAGGCGATCACGCCGAGGGCCACCAGGAACACCGCTCCGGTGGCCATCACCATCCACGGCACGAACCCGAGACCGAACCGGCTCTCCAACCAACCGTATCCCAGTTCGACCAGCCACGACTGGGTGCGCCAGGGACGCCCCAGGGCGGTGAAGCTGAAGGGATCGGCCGTGAGCACCGAACCCCTGGCGATCTGCTCCGTCCCCGCCCGTACATGCCACAGGAACGAGTTGTCACGGATCGGGGAGCGGGCCACGATCCCCACCACCACCCAGGGGGCCAGGACGACGAGATGCCACACCGAGAACCACGGGGCTGGCCGATGATCCTCCCCTCGGTCGGGTGGGACCGACGAAGCGGGGCCGGCGACCTCCATCGCCGGTCGCCTACAGGCCGCTGAAGGCGTCGGCGATCTGGATCGCCGCCGGTCCGAGCAGCACGACGAACAGCGCCGGGAAGATGCAGAACACCAACGGGAACACGATCTTCACCGGAGCGGCGAACGCCTTCTCCTGGGCCCGTTGACGGCGCTTCACCCGCATCTCGTCGGCTTGGACCCGCAACACCCGGGCGATCGCCACGCCGAACGCCTCGGCTTGCAGCATGGCCAGGAGGAACGACCGCAGCTCGTCGAGGTCGGTGCGGTCCATGAGGTGTCGCATGGCGTCGCGTCGACTCACTCCCACGCGGGTCTCCTGCAGCATCCGGAAGAACTCTTCGGACAGAGGTCCCGGCACCGTCGAGACGACCCGCGCCAACGCCGAGTCGAACCCGAGCCCGGCCTCCACCGAGATCACCAGCAGGTCCAAGACGTCGGGGAGGGCTCGGAGCATCGCCGACCGCCGCTCTTCGATCTTGCGCGCCAGCCAGGCGTCGGGGCCGAAGAACCCGAGGGCGACCATCAGCACCAGGGCGAGGACCTTCTGCTGCGCCTCCAGGCCCGGCGCCAGGAAGAACCAGCCCACGAGCATGATGGCGGCGAGGATGACCTTCATCACGACGAACGCGCTGGCGTCCACCCCTCCCGGGCTCCCCGCCAGTACGAGTTTCCGTTGGGTCTTGGACAGGTAACCGGCCGGGGTGAAGCGGCCCAGGAACCGACCGAATGCCAACACCACCGGCGCGATCGCTCGTTCGGTGAGGGGTTTGGCGAGGGTGTCCTCGCGGGTGGTGTTCTTGCCGTAGACGGCGAGCCGGTCGACGGCCGCCCGCTGCGCCCTGACCACGCCGTTGCCGACCCAGATGACCAGGGCGCTCACCGCCACGAAAACGGCGGCCACCGGGAAGAGTTTTCCGTCCAGCATGATCAGACCTCGATGTTCACGATCTTACGGAGCCACAGGATCCCGGCGGCCATCAACCCCAACCCGACCCCGATGGCGACCAGCCCGAAGGTGTTCTCGAGCAACGGCTGCAGGTAGGAGCGGTTGGTGACCCAGAGGAAGCCGGCCATGACGAAGGGGAGCGAACCGAGGACCCATGCAGAGATGCGTCCTTCGGCGGTGAGGGCCTTGATCTCGCCGCGGAGGCGGTTCCTGGCGAGCATCGTGTCGGCGACCGTCTGCAGCACCTCGGCGAGGTTCCCGCCGACCTCCCGCTGGATCTCGATGGCCATCACCGCCCATTCGAAATCCTCCGACTGGACCCGCTCGGAGATCCCGGCGAGAGCTTCGGTGACGGGTCGACCGAGACGGGCCTCCGCCAGGGCCCGTCCGAACTCACGGGCGGTCGGGTTCGGTGCCTCGGCCGCCACGGCCTCCACCGCCTGCAGCAGCGAGTAGCCGGCCCGTAGAGAGGTGGAGATGAGGGTGAGGGTGTCGGGGAGCTGGTCTTCGAAACGTTTCTTCTCCCGGCCACCCGCCCAGTTGATGAGGGCGAACATCGCCAGGATCATCAGCCCGAAGGCGACACCTCCGGCGATGAGGTTGACCGTGGCGACACCGACCAGCAGACCGACCACGGCGCTGATCCCGATGGCAGCCGCCACCGCCTCCCCGGCGGCGAGGGGGATGTTCCCCTGCTCGAGGGCGGAGTTGATGCCGTGGAGCAGCCCTCTCCGTCGCACCTCCTCCTCGGCCCGCTGGGTGAACCGGCTGAGGAGGGGGATCCGCTGGAGCAGGGGTTTCTTCTCCTCCTGCACACTGGTCCGCCGCCCGTAGGCCGCCAGCCGTCGCGCAAAGGCGCCTTCGCCTTCTTCCCTGCCACCGCCCAACAGGATGTAGAGGAACAACGCCGTCGTGATGCCGATGGCCGCCGCCGCGCCGAGGACCAGCGTGTCTCGGTCGACGGGAAGCCTGGACTGCACCACCGACGGCTGCGCCATGGCGAAGGTGGTGGTCGTGGTCGGTCCCGCCGTCGTCGTCGTCACATACCCTTCGACCTGCACGACCTCGGCGTCCGCCAGTCCTCCCGCATAGCTCACCCCGAACTCCACCTCGGTCGGCCGGTTCTCGGTCGCCGAGAACCGGAGGACGAGGGTGTTGTCGAGCTCCCGCTGGATCTGGCCGTACAAGGTGGACAGCTCGCCAGGGTCGGGGGTCGACAGGAAGATCCCGTCCGAAGCCTCCACGATCTCCTGGAGCGGGGCCGGATCGAACTCGGGAGATTCCAGTCCGACCCCGAACGCCCGAACCTCGAGCTCCTGCAGGCTGGCGATCGCATCCTCCTTGGTGGCGGTGCTGGCCTGATCGGAACCGTCGGAGAGCACGATCATGTTCCGCCGCAACGCCGACGTCGACCCCCGGTACAGCTCGGCGGCGCGGACGACGGCGTCGTAGAGCGCCGTCGAGTTGGCGGCCTCCAAGGCGTCGATCCGTTCGTTGAGGGTGGCGGCCGACGTCGTGAAGGACGACACCACCGTCACCTCGTCGTTGAAGGTGACGAGGGCGACGAAGTCCTCGGGACGTTTCTCGGAGACGAAGGTCTTCGCCGCCGCCTTCGCCGCGTCGAGGGGTTCGCCCTGCATGCTGCCGGACACGTCGATGACCAGCACGACACCGACGGGAACCCGGGATGAACGGATCGGGGTGATCTCTACGCCGTCGACCGGCACCCCGTTCTCGGTGACCACCAGCTCAGAAGGGTCGATCGGGGCGGTGAGGTTGCGAAACTCGACCACCATCGTCACCCGCCCACCCTCGGCGTAGCGGGTGGTGTTGACGTTGACGATCTCCACCTCGGGCACCGTCTGAGCCTGGGCGACCCCCGGGAAGAGGCCAACCAGCAGGGCGGCCAGGACGAGACGTGTGAACCGTGTCACCGTGTGAGGGAGAACTGGTCGGAGCGCCGGGCGAAGGGCTCGGGGTCGAAGAGGTCAGGCGGCAGTTTGATCCCGAAGTCCGCAAGCCGCTCCGAGAAGGTAGGCCGGATCCCCGTCGCCTTGAGGCGTCCGAGGAACCTGCCGTGCTCGTCGACGCCCATGCCGAAGTCGAACAGGAACAGATCCTGGAGGGTGATGATGTCGCCTTCCATCCCCTCCACCTCGGTGATGTGGGTGATCCGCCGGGTACCGTCCCGCAGGCGGCTCACGTGCACGATGAGGTCGACGGCCGAAGCGATCTGCTCCCGGATCGCCCGCACCGGCAGGTCGTATCCTGCCATGAGCACCATCGTCTCCAACCGGGAGAGGGTGTCCCGAGGGCTGTTGGAGTGCAGGGTCGTCAGGGAACCGTCGTGACCGGTGTTCATGGCCTGCAGCATGTCGAGGGCCTCACCACCCCGCACCTCGCCCACCACGATCCGGTCGGGCCGCATCCGCAGGGTGTTGCGGACGAGGTCACGGATGGTGATCTGGCCTTTGCCTTCGATGTTGGCGGGACGTGCCTCCAGGCTGAGGACGTGGTCTTGATGGAGCTGGAGCTCGGCGGCGTCTTCCACGGTCACGATCCGCTCGTCCGACGGCAGGTACCCGGACAGCACGTTGAGGGTGGTCGTCTTCCCCGAGCCGGTCCCTCCGGAGATGATGATGTTGAGCCGGCCGACGACACACGCCCGCAGGAAGTCGGCGACCCGCTGCGTCAGGGTGCCGAAGCGAACCAGGTCGGCCTCGGTGAGGGGGTCGACGGAGAACTTCCGGATCGTCAGGAACGGGCCCCCGATCGCCAGCGGCGCGATCACCGCGTTGACCCGGGAGCCGTCGGGAAGCCTGGCGTCCACCATTGGGGTCGCCTCGTCCACGCGGCGACCGACCTGCCCGACGATCTTGTCGATGATTCGCCGGAGATGCACCTGGTCGACGAAGCGGACATCGGTCTTTTCGATCTTCCCGTTGCGCTCGATGTAGACGTCGTACGGCCCGTTCACCATGACCTCGGTCACCTCCGGGTCGTTGAGGAGCGGGTCGATCGGGCCGTATCCGAGCACGTCGGAGGCGATCTCGTTGAGGAGCTGCTTTTGGTCGGCGGCGGTGAGGGGCAGGCCCTGCTCCTGGTCGAGGGCCCACTCCAGCATCTCGATGACACGCAGGCGCAACTCGGCATCGGACATCTGACGGTCGTACAGCGTCGGCCCCAGCTCTTCGACGACCTTGAAGTGGAGTCGTCCCCGCAGCTCGGTGAGGGCCTCGGCTCGGGCGCCACCGAAGCTGGAGGCTTCGGCGGCCTTGGCGGCTGCGACTCGTTCGGACAGCGATGGCATGACCGCTTCCCCTCTCTTACCTCGGGTGGTTCCCACTCACTTTCGGCGCATCCTCGATCGCCCTGAAGTACTCTCTAGCGGCCGGCCGAGTACGACCTCGGCGACCTCCTCGAAACCCTTCGCCACCTTCGACTTGGGAGCCGACTCGACCACCGGGCGGCCTTCGTTCACCGAAGCCGCCACCGACCCGTCGGACGGGATCCTCGCCTGGATCTCCGACTTGAGGGCCCCTTCGATCTCGCGGTCGTCGAGACGGGCTTTGGCGTTGGAGCGGTTGAGGACGAGCGACACCTTGTTGGTCGGGAACTTCAGGAGCCGGAGCGTCTCCAACGCCAGTTTGGCGTTCTTCACGGACGGGAGGTCCATGTCGACGACCATGAGGATCTGGTCGGAGGTCTCCAGGAGGGACAGGAGCAACTCGTCCATCATCGACGCCGTGTCGATGATGACGTAGTCGAACATGCTCCGGAGGACCTCGACGATCTGCAGGAGGCCGGCGGTAGTGATGTCGTCGGCGAACGCCGGCTCCAACGGAGCCGCCAGCACCTTCAGGCCGCTGGGATGGGGCGTCAGGAGCGAGTCGATGAGTTGTTGGTCGAGCCGATGCAACTCCGCGGCGGCGTTGACGACCGTGAACTTCGGTTCGAGCTGCAGCACCAGGCAGACGTCGCCGAACTGGAGGTCGGCGTCCACCAGACAGACCTTCGTCCCGGGTTCGCGGGCGAGCAACACCCCGAGGTTGGTGGCGGTGACGGTCTTGCCGCTCCCGCCCTTCGCCGACATCACGGTGATGACCCGACCCCGATCGGATGCCCCTTCCGCCCGGGCCTCGGCGGCGCTGCGGAGCTTGAGCATGTCGCTCGAGAACTGGGTGATCGCCTGTTCGATCTTCTCCTCGGTGAGGGGTGCCTCGATCACATCGGACACGCCGGCGCGCATCGCCGCCCGCAGGAGGTTGGCGGTCACCGACTCTGCGACGATGAGGCTGATCAACGTCGGGTCTTGCAGACGGAGCTGTTTGACGCCGCCCAGGGCTTCTTCACGGGCGAAGCTCGGCCCGAGGATCACCATTCGGAGCTGTCCGCTCTCCATGGCGGCCAGGGCGTCGTTGATGGTCCGAGCGGTGGGCAGCCTCCCGTCGAAGAGACGCTTGGCCTGGTCGATGAATTCGTCGTTTTCGTCGACGACCAGCAAGTTGTTCTCGGTCAGCGACACCGCCCCGGTCCCTTCATCCGCTGCTGAAGATGTCCTCGACCAGGTCACCCTCGAAGAGCGACTCGATCGTGATCCCCTTGGTGGTGATCTCCACGAAGTCTTCTGGCACCAACGTCAGGTAGATGGAACCGTTGTCGAGGGCGAACACGAGACGTTCCGCCTGCTCCGGTGTGACTTCGAGGGTGTACACGGACACGATCTGTGGCGCCTCCTCACCTTCGGGCGCCCCGGCGGCCGCCGGCACCGTCACCTCGACGGGCTGATCCTCGAGGGGGCGGGTGTCTCGTCCCACGGCCAGTACGGGGATCCCCTGGAGGACGAACCGAGTGTAGGGGACGGTCACCGTTTGTTCCTGATCCGCGCCCTCCCCGGCCGGGGGCTCACCCTCTGTGGGGATCCCGAAGTCGGGTGGCGCCTCGGAAGGGATCAGCCGTGCCTCGATGTCCACCGACACGATCACGTTGACACGATCCCCCGGCTCCACGAAGCCGTTGACGCCTTGGATGAGACCGGGATCGATGGTGATGGCCTGGAGACCTTCGCCGATCAGTTCTCGCAGGGGCGTGACTTCGACGGTCTCTTCGACCCATTGCGACTGGGTCAAGATGGCGTTCTGGGAGATCGGCCCAGCGGCGACCCGATTCTGCAGCACGCTCTGGAGCTGCTCCTGGGTGGTGATGGCGTCGGCGGGCAGGTCCTCTTGCTGTTCCAGGCTCTCCTGGTAGAGCTGACCGGGCGACGACAACACGATGTTCCCCGACGTCCCCTCGGCGATCGGCTGCACCGCTCGGAACACCGGAACCTGCTGCTGACCCGCGAGGATGTCCTCTTCGACCCCGGTGAGGTACTGGTAGATGGCGAAGGCAGCGACCCCCGCCAACAGCAGCGCCACCACCAGAACCAACGCTCTCCTACCCATCAGTGCTCCTTAGTGTTCTGAGCCATCGTCCTTGGGTTGCGACCCGCACCCTCCCCGGGGCTTCGACGTCCCGGGCCTCGGCGGGTCCGCCCGAGGGGACGTCCCGTCCCGACACGCGTGCCGTGCCAGCATTGTTTCGGAGGGCGCGCGGGGTGACTTGAGGGAAACCGCGTCCAGATTCGCACAAGCCCCCCCCACCGGTCAAGCAACGTCAGCGCCGTCCGATCCCGCGTTCTTTCAGCTCCTGAAGGATGGCTTCGAGGGAGGCGTCGACCGCCACCGGTGGACGCTCCTCCTCGGTCTCGGCGGGCCCGAACTCCCGCTCGAACTCCCGCCGAGGCGGGCGACGCGTCGGCCGGGCCTCTTTCCGTTCGCTCCATTCGGGCAGCGCCTGCTTGATGGAGAGGCTGACCCGCCGGCGTTCGTCGTCGAGTTCGGTGATCTTCGCCCGCACCTTCTGGCCGATGGTCAGCTCCAGCTCCGGCGACTCCACCCGATGGATGGCGATCTCGGAGACGTGCACCAGCCCTTCGACCCCTTCACCTACCGAGACGAACGCCCCGAAGGGGACGGTCTTGATGACGGTTCCCTCCACCACGTCGCCCACTTCGTGGTCCCGGGCGAACACCACCCACGGGTCTTCCAGGGTCTGGCGGATCGACAGGGAGATGCGTTCCCGCTCCCGGTCGACCTCGAGGACCTTGACCTGCACCCTGTCCCCGACCTTGACCACCTCCGAAGGGTGGTTGACGTGCTGCCAGGAGAGCTCCGAGACGTGGACGAGCCCGTCCATGCCGCCCAGATCGACGAAGGCGCCGAACGCCACCACCGAAGAGACGACCCCTTCCCGGATCTCACCTTCGTGGAGCTCATCGAGGAAGGCCTGGCGCTGCTCGGCCTGCTCCTCCTCGAGGAACGCCCGGCGGGACAGCACCACGTTGTTGCGGTTTCGGTCCAGTTCGATGACCTTCGCCTCGATCTCCTGGCCGATGAAGGGTTCGAGGTCACGGACCCGGCGAAGGTCGACGAGGGACGCCGGCAGGAAACCCCGGAGGCCGATGTCGACGATCAGCCCGCCTTTCACGACTTCGATGACGGTGCCCTTCACCGTCTTGCCTTCGTCGGTCAGCCGCTGGATCCGCCCCCAGGCCCGTTCGTATTGGGCTCGTTTCTTCGAGAGGATCAGGCGGCCCTCTTCGTCCTCTTTGTTGAGGACCAGAGCCTCCACCCGATCGCCGACGGACACGACCGTTCTCGGGTCGACGTTCTTTCGGATCGAGAGTTCGTCGGCGGGGATCAGACCTTCGGATTTGTAGCCGATGTCGAGCATCGCCCCTTCGGCGTCGACGTTCACGACCGTCCCTTCGACGATGTCGCCTTCTTTGAACTCGAGGACGGTGTGGGCGATGGCTGCTTCGAAATCCTCGGCGATCTCCTCGGGGAGGTCGGCGATGCTGGGCGCCACGATGGCGGTCGGACCGTCTCGGTACACCTTTTCGGTGACCGGCGTGGGGGCTTCCGCCACTTCGGGGCCGGTGTCACCCGCCTCGGGCTCGACGGCGTCGGTGGCTACGGGGACGTCGGTCTCAGTGGCCTGCGTGGAGGCTTCGGCCTGGGCGTCACCCGAGGCGTCAGCCGGTGTCGCGTCCGTGGCCTCGACGGTTTCGTCGGTCACGGGCGCGGCGTCGTGTTCGGTGGACATGAGTGGTTTGGGTACCTCCGGAATGCAAGCTCTTTGCGCGAACCTCTGTGGGAGGGCGCGAAGGCCCCCATACGCTAACACATCCGCGTGGGGCGGGGAAGCGTCAGGTCTTGCACTCCGCCAGGTTGGCGCCGGTGGCGACCTCCACCCGGAGCGGCACCGCCAGGTCGGCTACTCCCTCCATCGTCTCCTTCGTCACCGCGATCACCTCCTCCACTTCCTCCGGTGGCGCCTCCAGGACGAGCTCGTCGTGGATCTGGAGGAGCTGGCGAGCCTCGAAGGAGGACCGAAGCCTGCGATCGAGCTCGATCATGGCCAGCTTGATGATGTCGGCCGCCGTGCCCTGGACCGGCGCGTTGAGGGCCATCCGCTCCCCCATCTGACGCAACCGGTGGTTGTCGCTCTTGAGCTCCGGCAGGTATCGGCGGCGCCCGAACAGGGTGGCCGTGTACCCGAGACGCCGTGCCTCCGTCACGGTCCGTTCCATGAACTCCCGCACCTTGGGGAACTGCTCGAAGTAGGTGTCGATGTGCGCCTGAGCCTCTTCCCGGTCGATGCCCAGCCGCTGGGCGACGCCGTACGCCTCCATACCGTACAGGAGCCCGAAGTTGATCGCTTTCGCTCGACGACGCATCTCCCGGGTGACCTGGCCTTCGGGGACTCCGAAGATCCGCGAGGCGGTGGCGGTGTGGACGTCGGCATCTTCCTCCTGAAAGACCGCGACCAGACCGGGATCCCGTGAGAGGTGGGCGAGAACCCGCAGCTCGATCTGGGAGTAGTCGGCCACCACGAAGGTCCAGCCGGTGCTCGGCACGAACGCCCGACGGATCATCATCCCCACGTCGGAACGCACCGGTATGTTCTGGAGGTTGGGCTCTTCGGACGACAGCCTGCCGGTGGCCGCCGCCATCTGGTTGAAGCGGGTGTGGATCCTCCCGTCGGGACCGATGAGGGGCAGGTAGCCGTCGACGTAGGTAGAGCGGAGTTTCTCCAACTCCCGGTAGGCCAAGAGCTCTTCGACGATCGGGTGCGAACCGGCGAGTTTGGCCAGCACCGAGGCGTCGGTGGACGGCTTGCCCTTGGCGGTCTTCTTCTGTACCGGGAGGCCCAACTCGACGAACAACACCCGACGGAGCTGTTCGGTCGAGTTGACGTTGAACGGTCCGCCGGCGAGCTCGTGGATCCGTCGCTCGTGCTCGGCGATCTCGCGCCGCAGCTCCTCCCCCAACTCGGTGAGGTATGCCCGGTCGACGGCAATGCCCACCACCTCCATCCGGGCCAGCACCTCGACCAACGGCATCTCGATTCGGCGGTAGAGGTCCAGCTCGTCCCGGGCCGCCAGCTCCTCGGTGAGGACGTCCTCGAGGAGGAGGGTGGCCGCGGCACGTCGTGCCCACAGATCGAGATCGGGACCTCCGTCGAGGGCGAGCAGCCCTTGGCCGTTCTCCTCGACCTCGGCACGGTCGGCCGACACCAACTCGACCCCGAGGTAGCGGTCGGCCACCTGGGCGAGATCGTAGGCCCGGATGGCGGGGTCGAGCACGTAGGCGGCGAGGGCGGTGTCGACGTCGACGTGGATCTCACGACCCGACTCCAATGCACGGCGGACCAGGGGTTTCGCATGGTGCATCACCGTCCGCACCCGACGCTCCGCCAGGAGTCGCCACACACCTTCGGCGGCGTGTTCGGGCACGATCCATGCCCGGTCTTCGTCGGTCGCCACGGCGAACCCACGGAACTCGCCGTCTTCGACCGCCACCACCGCCGCCGTCTCCGCCTCGATGGCCGGGAATCGAGCGGCGTCACCGACCAGGACCGCCTCGGTGTCGAGGACCCGGCTCGGCTCCACCGTCCCACCGCCGGGGCGGAGGGCGGCCAGGTCCTTCCAGAGGCTGTGGAACTCCAAGGAGCTGAACAGCTCCTTCGCCGCCCTCAGGTCCCAGGGACGCAGCCGCATCGCCGACGGGTCGACGTCGACGTCGAGATCCCGCACGAGCCGCATGAGCCGCCGGTTGAGGAACACTTGGTCCCGGTGGGTGGCGAGGTTCTCCGCCAGTTTGGGACTGAGCTCGTCGAGATGCTCGTAGATCCCCTCCAACGTCCCGTAGGTGGCGACCAGCCGTGCTGCGGTCTTCTCTCCCACACCGGGCACCCCCGGCAGGTTGTCGGAGGGGTCGCCCCGCAGGGCGGCGTATTCGACGTAGTGCTCGGGGTCGATGCCGTAGCGCTCGCAGACCCACCGGGCGTCGGCCAGCACGGTGTCGCTGATGCCCCGGCGGGTGTAGAGCACCTTCACGTGGTCGTCCACGAGCTGGAAGGCGTCCCGGTCGCCCGTGACGACCAGCACATCCCAGCCTTGGTCCTTCGCCCGTTCGGCGACCGACGCGATCACGTCGTCCGCCTCGTAGCCCTCCACCTCGAGCTGGGGGATCTCCAGGGTGTCGAGGATCTTGCGCATCAACGGGAGCTGACTCTTGAAGGTGTCCGGCGCCCGCTCCCGTTGCGCCTTGTAGTCGGGGAACGCTTCGGAACGGAACGTCTCCCTGGAGACGTCCCAGGCGACCGCCACCGCGTCGGGATGTTGCTCGGCGAGCAGCTTGGTCAACATGCGGGTGAAGCCATAGGCGGCGTTCGTGACCTGACCCGACGACGTGGCGAGGTCGTCGGGGAGGGCGTAGAACGCCCGGTAGGCGATCGAGTGTCCGTCGACGAGGGCGAGGGTGGGCATCGGTGCGACGGTAGCGGTCACCCTTCGAGTCGTCGCAACAACTCGCGGCGTCTCTCCTCCAAGACCCGGCGTCGCCGCTCCACCTCGGCCAGGCGCCGTTCGAAACGGGCCACGTCTGCGGCGACCAGGTCGGCTTCCCGCCGGTCCATCGGGGCGCCGCTCACCGCGGCGTCACGTACCGCGTCGTCGTGGAGGTGCCGGTGGTAGACCAACTCTTCGGATACGAGCCGCTCCTCCTCCGCCAGACGGGCGAGCTCGTCGACGATCCGGAACAGTTTCCGCTCCAGCCGCGTTGACCGACGGGACACCACCTGCATGGTACCGAGGGTCGGTGGCGGCGCACACCCGGTACACTGGTGGCCCTCGCCGGGATGGCGTAATTGGCAGCCGCGATGGACTCAAAATCCATTGGGTGAAAACCCGTGCGGGTTCGAGTCCCGCTCCCGGCACGATCCACGACGGGCGGCGCAATGCCGCGCGTGGCGGACACGAACCGGTAGTGTGAGATCTGCAACGGCCGCCGAGCACGATCCTTTGCCGCATCCCCCACTCCCCCCACTCCCTGGCTCAGGATCGGTCGATCGGTGGCCGTTGCCCCGTCGATGTCACGCCGGCGAACGCCGCCGGGAGGAAAGTACCGTCAACGGACGGCAGCGGCGAGGTCGGCCACGGCCTGGGCCAGTTCGGACGTCGCCGCGTCGGGGCTGTCGGCTTCCAGAACCCTCCGAACCAGAGCCGAACCGACGATGACCCCGTCGGCGACCCGCGCCGCCGCGGCCGCCTGGGACGGCGTCGAGATCCCCACACCGGCCACCACCGGGACGTCGGTGACGGCCCGGATGCGTCCGACGAGACCGTCCAGCCGACCTCCAGCCTCGGCCCGCTCCCCCGTCACTCCCATCTCGGCCACGGCGTAGACGAAACACGGATCGGCCGCCGCCACCGCCTCGATCCGGGCGGTGCCGGAGGTGGGGGCGACGAACTGCACCACCCCCAGTCCGTGACGGTCGGCGGCCCGCCGCAGCGGCCCGGACTCTTCCACCGGCAGGTCGGGGACGATGACCCCGTCGGCACCCGCCTCGGCCGCAACCGCCACGAACTCGTCGACCCCCCGATGCAGGATCGGGTTGGCGTAGGTCATCACCAGCACCGGGAGGCCGGTGGATTCCACCACCGCCGCCACCAGCTCCAGGGCGACATCGGGGCTGGTACCGGCTTCGATCGCCCGCTCGCTCCCCTGCTGGATCACCGGACCGTCCATGAGGGGGTCGGTGTAGGGGATACCGACTTCGAAGCCGTCTGCCCCGGCTCCCGCCATGGCCTCGAACAGCGCGAGGGACGTCCCCGGATCCGGCAGGCCGGCGGTCATGTACGGCAGCAGGACGGCACGACCCTCGGCACGGGTCCGGGCGAACAGCGACGAGAGCCGTTCGCGTCCCATCAGCGTCGCTTCCCGATCTCTTCGACGTCCTTGTCTCCCCGACCCGAGAGGTTGACGAGGACACGGCGTCCCTCCAGTCGGCGACGCTCCCGGGCGACCCAGGCGATCGCGTGCGCCGATTCGAGGGCGGGGATGATCCCTTCGGTGCGGGCGAGCAGCTCGACTCCTTCCAGGGCTTCGTCGTCGGTGACCGATTCGTACCGGGCGAGCCCGGTCTGGTGGAAGTAGGCGTGCTCCGGTCCCACCCCCGGGTAGTCCAGCCCCGCCGAGATCGAATGGGCCTCCCGCACCCGACCCTGTTCGTCCTGGAGGAGGTAGGTGGCGCTGCCGTGGAGGACGCCCGGTGTCCCCGCCCCGATCGACGCCCCATGCCGACCGGTGTCGATCCCCTCACCGGCCGCTTCGATCCCCACCAGCTCGATGCCCCGCTCCGCCAGGGGATGGAAGATCCCCATCGCGTTCGAGCCTCCGCCGACACAGGCGACGACGACGTCGGGGAGGTCGTCGCCCATCTGGCCGAGGACCTCTTCGCCGATCACCCGCTGGAACTCCCGCACCATCCACGGGAAGGGATGGGGTCCGACGACCGAGCCGATCACGTAGTGGGTGTCTTCGACGGTCCGGACCCAGTCCCGCATCGCTTCGGAGACGGCGTCCTTGAGGGTTCCCGCTCCCGTCCGCACCGCGACGACCTCGGCGCCGAGGATCTCCATGCGCAACACGTTGAGGGCCTGGCGTTCGATGTCGACCTCGCCCATGTACACCGTGCAGTCGAGACCGAAGTAGGCGGCGGCGGTGGCGGTCGCCACCCCGTGCTGGCCGGCTCCGGTCTCGGCGATGACCCGAGGTTTGCCCATGCGACGGGCGAGGAGGCCCTGGCCGATGGCGTTGTTGATCTTGTGGGCGCCCGTGTGGGCGAGGTCCTCTCGTTTCAGGAGCACCTCCACCCCCAGGTGTTCGGAGAGACTCCGGGCAGGATGCAGCGGCGTCGGCCGTCCGATGTAGGTGGTGAGGATCTCCGAGAACTCGGTGCGGAATTCGGGGTCGCTCCACGCCTCGGCGAACGCCGTCTCGAGCTCCTCGAGGGCGGGCATGAGCGTCTCGGGGGCGAAACGTCCCCCGAACTCGCCGAACCTGCCCCGTTCGTCGGGACGGTCGAGCTTGATCGTCATGCCGATTTCGCCTCCTCCACGAACCGTCGGATCCGTTCGGGATCCTTCTTGCCGGGCGATGACTCTAGGCGCGACGAGGCGTCCACCCCCCACGGGCGCAGCCGGCGGATGGCCGCGCCGACGGTGCCGGGCCCGAGACCTCCCGCCAACACCCATCGTCGATCGATCCCGTCGGCCCACGAAGGGTCGAAGGACCGCCCCGATCCTCCGTGGAGGCCGGGCACGGCGGTGTCGAGCAGCGGGGTCTCGTCGGGAGGGATCCCCTCCAGGTCCACGGGCCCGTCGACCGCGACCGGACGGAGCACCTCGAGGCCCCGATGTCGTGCCGCCCGTGCCGCCGAGGCGCTGTGCCGACCGTGGGGTTGGACACCGTCCACCCCCAGTTCGACGGCGAGACCGACGAGCCGTTCGGGAGTGAGGTCGACGGTGACGAGGAACGTCGCCACCGGTGCGTCCGCGGCCAGCTCGGCCGCCACATCCAGATCGACCCTCCGGGGAGAGTCGGCGATGACGATGCCGACCGCGTCGGCACCCGCCTCGGCCGCCGCCTCGACGTCCCCTGGTCGGGACACCCCGCACACCTTCACCCACGTCACGGCTCGACCCCGGTCATCTCGGCGAGGAGCCGGGACGGATCGTCGGCGGTCACCAGACTCTCCCCGACCAGTACGGCGTCGTAGCCGGCCGCCGCCATCCGACGGGCGTCGGCCGCCCCCCCGATACCGCTCTCGGCGACCTTCGCCGAAAAGCCGCCCAGTTCGGGTCCGAGGGCCTCGGCCACGGCCAGGTCGACCCGGAACGTCGTCAGGTCACGGTTGTTCACCCCGACGATGCGTGCACCTGCCGCCTCGGCACGACGCACCTCGTCGACGGTGTGGACTTCGACGAGGGCCTCCATGCCGGCTTCGGCGGTCTCGGACAACAGGGCGGTCAGGGTGGCGTCGTCGAGGGCGGCCACGATCAGCAGCAGGGCATCGGCCCCGGCGGCGCGCGACTCCCACACCTGGACGGGATGCACGATGAAATCTTTGCGGAGAACCGGCACCGAGGTGGTGAGCCGCACCTCGGTGAGGTCGTCGAGGGAGCCGTCGAAGAAGTCGGGGTCGGTGAGCACCGACACGGCGGCGGCGCCCCCGGCGGCGTACCGCTCGGCCTGGCGTACCGGGTCGAGGGCGGCGGCCAGGGCGCCCCGCGACGGGGAGCGCCGTTTGATCTCGGCGATGACCGACATCCCGGGACGACTCAGCGCCTCTTCGAGGCTCCGGGTCCCGGGCATGCGGTCGGCGGCGCGACGGACGGCGGCGACGTCGATCTCCGCCGCCCTCCTCCGGGCCGCTTCCAACATCGCGCTCAGCATCGGCGCATGGTAGGACCGTCTTTCGGGGTCACCTCCCCTCGGCGGCTCAGACGTTGCGTACCGGCGGGGCGGGGATCTCCACCGAGACGGTGGTCCCCTCCCCCGGACGCGAGGCGACATCGACCGTGCCGCCCATCGCCTCCACCAGCCGTGCCACGATCGAGAGCCCCAGACCCGACCCTTCCGGGCGCGCCTCCCGGTACCGTCGGGCCACGTAGAACCGTTCGAACACGTGGGGGAGGTCCTCCGGGTCGATCCCGGGCCCGGTGTCGCCCACCGTGACCGTCACCGACGTCGGGGCACCCGCCAACTCGACGGTGACCCTCCCCGCCTCGGGGGTGTATCTGAGGGCGTTCTCCACGAGGTTGCCGACGAGCTGGGCGATCCGGTCGGGGTCGACGGATCGCAGCCCGACCGCTTCGAAACGACGGACGAGCTCGACCCGTGCCGCCCGGGCCCTCGGTTCGAACCCGGCGACCACCTCGGTCAGGTGGGCCGAGAGGTCCACCGGTTCCGGCCGGAGGGTGAACTCGGCGGATTCGAGGCGGGCGAGCAGCATCACGTCTTCGATGAGCCGCCGGAGCCGGCGACTCTGGGTGTCCAGCACCGTGGCGATGCGGCGCACCTCGTCGGGGTCGTCGATGCCCTCTTGGAGCGCCTCGGCGTAGCCCCCGATCGTCGTGAGGGGTGTCCGAAGGTCGTGGCCGACGCTGAGGAGGAACTCCCGTTCCCGCGCCCGGGACTCGGCGAGCCGCTCCGCCATCTCGTTGAAGGCGTCCGCCACCGCCGACAGCTCGTCGTCGCCTTCCGCCTCGGCCCGTACGGTGAGGTCCCCGGCCGACACCGAGCGGGCGGCCTCGGCCAGCGGCTCGAGACGACGCTCCAGGGAACGGGACAGGATCCGAGCGGCGACCGCGGCCAGCAAGGCGACCACCACCAGGACCGCCGCCAGCAGCCGGGTGGGGATCGCCTCGGTCTGGAACGCCCCGGTGAGGGCGAGGGCGACCACGGCACCTCGGCGGCCGACCTCTGCCACCGGCACCACCAGGACCTGATGGGTGCGGTCGTCCCTCGGGATCTGCAGGAAGATGGTCTCGCCCCGCAGCAGCCGGGCGGTGTCGAGCCCGAGCTCACCGATCGCCGGGCGCCCCACGATCCCCCCGTCGGCGGCGACGACGAAGACCTGCAGCTCGGTCGACCCGGCTGCCCGCCGCAGCGAGTCGAGTTCGGCGGCCAGGGTCGTGTCACCCGACCTGATCTGGGCGAGGACGTCACGGTCGGCCAGCCGGGACCGGATCTGGTCGGCCGCCACCGCGGCGACCCGGGCCATCTCCCGACGTGTCGCCTGGGACCGTTCGGCGTTGGCGGCGACCACCAGTGCCACGGTCAAGGTGACGAGGACGGCGGCCGCCACCCCGAAGATGGCCCAGAAGAACCGGCGACGCATCAGCCGTCCAGCCGGTATCCGACGCCCCAGACGGTCTCCAGCGGCAACGCAGGGATCTTCTTGCGGAGCTGACGTACGTGGACGTCGACGGTCCTCGTCTCCCCGAAGTAGTCGTATCCCCAGACCGCCGACAGGATCTGGGCACGTGACAGCGCCAACCCTCGGTTCTCCGCCAGGTACCAGAGCAGATCGAACTCGCGGGCGGTGGGGCGGATCACCTCCCCGTCCGTGGTGCGTACCTCCCGCCGCCCTCCGTCGATCTCTACTCCGGCCACCTCGATCACCTTCGGGACCTCCCTCGGTTCTTCGATCCGCCGGAGCACCGCCTTGACCCGTGCCAGGAGCTCACGCGGGGAGAAGGGCTTGGTGACGTAGTCGTCCGCTCCCACCTCGAGGCCCACCACCTTGTCCACCTCTTCGTCCCGGGCGGTGAGCATGATGACCGGCACCGACGAGAACCCCCGGATCGCCTTGCAGACGTCGATCCCGTCGATCCCCGGCAGGTTCAGGTCCAACAGGACGACGCTGACCGGCCGGGTCCGGAGCCGGGCGATGGCCTCCTCGCCGGTGACGGCGTGGAGGAACCGGAACCCGTCCCGTTCGAAGAAGCCCCGCAACATGTCGGCGATGGCGTCTTCGTCTTCGATGAGGAGCACGGTGCCTTTGGTCATCTCCACCCACAGCATCGGCCGGCGCCGATACGATCCTGAGAGAGAACGGTAAGGAAACCGTAAAGACGATCAACCGACGACGAGGGCCTCCCACGGTCCCAGGGTGTCGGGAACGGGGCCTCCTTCCCGACCACGGTCGGTGCCGACGAGGACCCGTCCCGCCACCGCCGCCGGCACGGCGACGGCATCGTCGGAGAGGTTGAGGACCACCCACAGGTCGTCTTCCCCGGCGAGGATGCGGCGATAGGCGAGGGGGTTCGGTTCCTCACCGGCGAGCTCGATGTCGCCGAGCTGGAGGACGGGGCGGGACCGGCGAAGCGCCAGCAGCCTGCGGTAGAGCGACAGGTGAGAGTCGGGGTCGGCGAGCTCGGATGCCACGTTGCGTCGGGGATAGTCGGGATGGACCGGGAGCCACGTCGACGGGGTGTCCGGCGGCGAGAAGCCCGCATGCTCTCCCTCGGACCACTGCATGGGGGTGCGGCACCCGTCCCGGCCGAAACCGGGCATCCTCCGACCCCAGGGATCCTGCTGCCGCTCGGGCGGGATGTCGAGGTCCTCCATCCCGATCTCGTCGCCCTGGTAGATGGTGGGGGTGCCCCTGAGGGTGAGGAGCAGCACCGCGGCCGCCTTCGACGCCTCCCATCCGAACCGGGTGACGATGCGGGGCTCGTCGTGGTTGCCGAGGACCCAGTTGGGCCAGGCCCCGGGAGGCATCGCCGTCTCGACCCCCTCGATCGCCCAGCGGATCTTCGCCGGGTCGAGCCCGGTGAGGAGAAGGGCGAAGTTGTAGGGCTGGTGCAGTTCGTCCAACGCTTCGCCGTAGTACGAGGCCCATCGCTCCCAGTCGAACTCGTGGATCTCGCCCACCGTGTAGCGGTCACGCCCGTCGGGGTGGCCGTCCACCACCCGGCGGATCTTGCGGAACATGGGGTGGATGTCGGGGTCGGCCATGTCGTGGACGTGGCGTTGCGAGGAGAACTCGGCACTGATCTTGTAGCCGTCGTCGGGGACCGGAGCCGGAGGGTTGTCCCGGAGCAGCGGGTCCTTGGCGATGGCGTGGGCGACGTCGATGCGGAACCCGTCCACACCCCGGTCCATCCAGAACCGGAGGACGTCGTGCATCGCCCGCTCCACCTCCGGGTTGCGCCAGTTCAGGTCGGGCTGTTCGGCGAGGAACAGGTGCAGGTAGTACTGGCCGGAGGCCTCGTCGAAGGTCCAGGCAGAACCACCGAAATGCGACACCCAGTTGTTTGGGGGGCCCCCGTCGGGCGCCGGGTCGCGCCACACGTACCAGTCCCGCCGGGGGGAGTTTCGGCCGGTTCGGGACTCGAAGAACCAGGGATGCCGGTCGGAGGTGTGGTTGGGGACGAAGTCGACGATCACCCGCAGTCCCCTCCGATGGGCTTCGGCGACGAGGCGGTCGAAGTCCTCCATGGTCCCGAACATCGGGTCGACTTCGCAGTGGTCGGCGACGTCGTAGCCGAAATCGGCCTGCGGCGACCGGTAGAAGGGGGAGAGCCACAGGCTGTCGACACCGAGGGTCTCGCTGAGGTAGTCGAGCCGGGAGATGATGCCCTGCAGGTCTCCGACCCCGTCACCGTCGGCGTCGGCCCACGAACGCGGGTAGATCTGGTAGATGACCCCGGTGTGCCACCAGGTGGGATGGGAAGGAGGCGCCATGGGCGGGCAGCGTAGACGCACACCGGCGCGCCTCAGCGGATCGGCAGCTCCCGGATCTCGGCGGCCGCTTCCGCTCCGGCCCAGCGGACGACGATCCGGTCGCCGGGCGCGACCTCTCTGCGCACGAGAGCCAGCCCGATCGGAGCGCCGAGGCGGGGAGAGGCCACCGGCGAGGTCAGGTGGCCCACGACCCGCTCCCCCGCCCGGAGCTCGGCGCCTTCCTCGGGAACCTGCCGCCCGTCGACCACCACACCCCGGAGGTGGCGGTTCACATGCCCCCGCGAGTCGATCCGGGCGACCAGCTCCTGACCGAGGTAGCAGCCTTTCGTGAACGACACCGCCTCCGGGGTGAGCCCGGTCTCCTGGGGGATCGTCCGTTCGTCCACGTCGTGTCCCATCCTCGGCTCGCCCTCTTCCACCCGGACCGCCAGCGCCACCTCGGCGGGCACCCGAGCCAGCCCGCCGGGAGGGCTGCCCACCCGGAGCTCGCGCCCGATCCGGCCCAGGGGGAGGCCGACGACCGGCGAGCCCGAGTCGACCCAGCCGACCGTCTCGACGCCTCCACCCCACACTTCGAAGCGGGGCCGCCGTTCCTCGGTGATCTCGACCCGGACCCGGATGCGGTACCGGTTCAGGGTCTCGGCGACGACCGGTCCGAAACCGGGATCGGTGACGACCCCCACCCGCCGGTCCCCCCGCGCCAGCCACAGGAGGGCCACGAGCTTGCCCTGGGGTCCGAGCAGGAACGACCTCGCCACCGACCCGACGGGGATCGCCTCGACGTCCTGGCTCACGAGGCCCTGGAGGAACGCCACGGCGTCGGAGCCCTCCACCCAGACGAGATCGTGGGCCTCCGCCACCACGACGGCACCCTCCCGGAGGGCCCGGTAGCCGACGTCGACGTCGAGCAATCGGCTCATCGTGTCTGTGCCCGGGCGATGGCGGCGAGGGCCGCGGCCGCCTTGTTCATCGTCTCGTCGTATTCGGCCTCCGGGTCCGAGTCCGCCACGATCCCCGCCCCGGCCTGGACCCATGCCCGGTCGCCGGCGAGCACGACCGTGCGCAGGCAGATCGCCGTGTCGATGTTGCCGGAGAAGTCCAGGTACCCGACGGCGCCCGCGTAGGGTCCACGGGCCACCGGCTCCAGGCTGTCGATGATCTCCATCGCCCTCACCTTCGGTGCCCCCGACACCGTCCCATGGGGGAACGTCGCCCGGAGCACGTCCACCGGTGTGACCCCTGGGGACAGCTTGCCCGACACGCCCGAGACGATGTGCATGACGTGGGAGTACCGTTCGACCACCATCAGGTCGTCGACGGTCACCGTGCCGTATTCGCACACCCGCCCCAGGTCGTTGCGGGCGAGGTCGACCAACATGACGTGTTCTGCCCGTTCCTTCGGGTCGGCGAGGAGCTCGGCTTCCAGTCTCCGGTCCTCTTCTTCATTCCTCCCCCGTGGCCTGGTCCCGGCGATCGGCCGGGAGTAGACGATGCCGTCCCGGACCCGGGTCATCAGCTCCGGCGACGACCCGGCGATGGTCACCCCGGGGTGACGCACGTAGAAGAGGAACGGTGAGGGGTTGATGGCCCGCAGAGCCCGGTAGACATCGAAGGGGTCGCCGTCGAAGGGTGCGGCGAGCCGTTGGGAGAGTACGATCTGGAAGGCGTCGCCGTCCATGATGTGGCGTTTCGCCGCCTCGACCGCCTCGACGAACCCTTCCCGGGTGAAGGTGGAGGTGACGGGTGGTGTCCCCGGCGGGTCGGTGGCGGGGCGGGGCCGGTACTCGAGCCCCTGGCCCAGGCGGTGCACCGCCCTTCGGAGCCGGTCGACCGCTTCGTCGTAGGCCGCCGCCGGGTCGCCGTCGACGAACACGTTCCTCACCAGCGTGATCGTCTGCGCGAAATGATCGAAGGCGGCGAGGGATCCGACGAACTGCCAGGCCATCTCGGGCAGCCCCCGGTCGTCGGGCGGCGGGTCGTCGAGCCGCTCCACGTAGCGCACCATGTCGTATCCGAGGTAGCCGACGGCCCCGGAATGGAGCGGCGGGAGGTCGGCCCGGTCGGGTGTGCGGAACCGTTCCACGAGGTCGCCGAGCACCGTCAGGGGATCGCCGTCGGGGAGGTCCAATCCCGGACGGTCGACATGGACGGTGCCTCGTCGGGAGACGAGGGTGAAGGCGGGGTCCCACCCGAGGAAGGACCAGCGTGCCCACCGGTCACCGCCTTCGACCGATTCGAGGAGGAAACCCGTACCGTTGCCGACCAGTTTCTGGTAGGCGCTGATCGGGGTCTCGCGGTCGGCTTCGATCGTCGAGGTGATCGGCACCACGTCGAAGCGGCGACCCAGGTCGATGAACGAGGCGCGGTCGGGGACGAACTCCACGACGTCAGAGTAGGCCGGTTCAGATGGTGGCGAGGTCGGCGAGGAAGGGGATGTTCAACAACAGGTTGGTGAAGAAGCTGGAGATCCGTCCCAGCTGGCCGGCCACCATGACGAGACCGAATGCGATCAGCACCAGACCCGACCCGACGTTGATGGGCCGCAGGTACCGCCGGAAGGCCCCGACGGCCCGCAGCGCCCGGTCGACCCCCAGACCCGAGAGGATGAAGGGGACGCCCAGACCGAGGGAGAAGGAGAACAAGAGGGCCATCCCCTGCAGGACGGTCTCCCGGGTGGCGGCCGTGGTGAGGATCACGCCGAGGATCGCTCCGATGCACGGGGTCCAGCCGAAACCGAAGGCGGCACCCATGACGGGGGGTGCCCATCCTCCGAGCCGGGACGGACGTACCTCCAGGCGTCGCTCCTGGGCGAGGTACCCGAAGATCCCACGGTTGGTGAACGCCATCCCGACCACCAGGATCCCGAACCCGATGATCACCGCCCCGGCGATCCGGGTGGTCACGGACTGATTCTGGTTGAGGAACTGGCCGAGCTGGGTGGCGAAGGCCCCGGAGGCGACGAAGACGACGGTGAAGCCGAGGACGAACAGGGACGTGACCCGGAGCATCCTCGCCGCCGACGCCTCCCCGGAGCGGAGCTCGGCGACCGAGTAGCCCGACATGAGGCCGAGGTAGCCGGGAAGCAGCGGCAGCACGCACGGTGACAGGAACGAGATGATGCCCCCGCCGAAGGCGAAGAGGAGTTGGACGGCGAAGGTGGCGTCTTCCATGGACCTTCCCGGGCCTGCGTGGCCGACATGATGGCACCGTCCCGCCGCTAGTCGCCGTCCCGGACCCGTATGCTGCGGCGCCATGCCCGGAGCTCTGGGAAAGACGTTCGACTCCCTCCTGCCGGTCGGCCGCCTCTCCCGGGCCGAACGGGTCGCCGTGGCGTCGATGTGGCTGGTCGGGGTCCTCCAGGGCTTCGCCCAGAGCCAGGCCGCCGCCACCCTGCCCTTCGTACGGGTCGGGTTGGGGATCGACGAAGGCGAGATGAGCGCCATCCTCGCCGTCGCCCGGATCGCCAGCTTCGGCGCCCTCGCCCTCTCCCACTGGGGTGACCGTCGCGGCCGGAAGGTGCCCTTCCTCGCCGCCTACACCCTGGTGATCGCCGCCGGTTTCGGGTCGTCGCTGGTGCAGGCTCCCTGGCAGTTCGCATTCGGCCAGTCCCTCGTGCGGGTGGGGACGGCTGCCCTCACCACCCTGGTGGTGGTGCTCCTGGCCGAACAGGTCGACCGTTCCCTCCGTGCGTTCGCCATCTCGATCTACGGGGCGGCGGGCAGCCTCGGGGCGGCCCTCGCCCTCGCCACCCTGCCCCTCGCCGGGGCCGGGCCCGAGGCGTGGCGGATCCCCTTCGCCCTCTCCGGGTTGGGGGTCGTCGCCCTCCCTCTCCTGGTCCGCACCGTCCGTGAGAGCCCCCGAAGCCCCGGATTCGTCCCGTCCTCGGCACCGTTGAGGGAGCTGCTGACCGGCCCCTTCGCCCGACGGTTCTGGCTGGTGGCCGCCATCGGGATGGTCGGTTCGGCGTTCACGGCGGTGAGCCTGTCGTTCTCGACGGAACGGCTCATCGACGACGTCGGCCTGACCGTTGGCGCGGCGGTGGCGGTCAGCCTCCTCGGCGGCACCGTCGGAGGGCTCGGGTTCTTCGTCGGAGGCCGCTTGGCGGACGTCTTCGGGCGACGCCCCGTGGCGGTGGCGGCGCTGTTGATGGCCGCCGTTGGAGGGGTCGGCCTCTACTGGTTCACCGCCATCGTGCCCCTCGTCGTGTCGATCGTGGTGGGCAGCTTCGGATCGTTCTCCTTCGTCCCCGCCGCCGCCGCCCACCGGGCGGAGCTGTTCCCCACCGAGACCCGCGCCACCGCCGGCACCGCCGCCGCCAACCTGGCGATGGTCGGTTCGGCGGCCGGTCTGGGGCTGGGACGTTTCACGATCGCCGCCTTCGGCCTGTCCGAGACGGTCACGTTCCTCGCCGGGGGGATGGTCGTGGCGGCGATCCTCACCCTCCTGCTGCCGGAGACGAAGGGTCAGGCGCTGGACGGGGTGAGGCCCGACCGGTAGGCGAGGCCCAACACCACGCCGCGGGCACCCACCATCGCGGCGATCGCCCACCACACCCCCAC
>WFOA01000024.1 GCA_015488325.1 Acidimicrobiia bacterium
CCCCTACCGTCTCCCCCGCCGCAGCGCCGACGAGGTCCTCGCCCGGGGTCGTGACTTCTTCACCGAAGTGGGGACCCGCCGCAGCGTCCGCCACTTCTCGTCCCAACCCGTCCCCCGGGAAGCCGTCGAACTGGCCGTAGCCGCCGCCGCGACCGCCCCCTCCGGCGCGCACTGCCAGCCCTGGACCTTCGTCCTCGTCGGCGACCCGGCGACGAAAGCCGAGATCCGTCGGGCCGCCGAAGCCGAGGAACGGGAGAACTACGAAGGCGGTCGCCTCCCCGAACACTGGCGAAGAGCCCTCCAGCCCCTCGGCACCGACTGGCGCAAGCCCTACCTGGAGACCGTGCCCTGGATCGTGGTGCTGTTCGAGCAGCGCCACGGATACGAATCCGACGGCTCGACTCGTCACCACTTCTACGTCAAAGAGTCGGTGGGGATCGCCGCCGGCATCTTCATCACCGCCCTCCATCACATGGGACTCGCCACCCTCACCCACACCCCGTCACCGATGGCGTTCCTTCGCCGCCTCCTCCGACGGCCCGACAACGAACGGGCGTTCTGCCTGTTTCCGGTCGGGTATCCCGCCGACGACTGCCGCGTCCCCGACCTCAGACGGAAGTCCCTCGACGAGGTCCTCGTCGAAGTCGGTCAGCAGTCCAGGTCGGGGTCGGTGCGTGGCCAGGCCTCCACCCTCGGCCCGTACACCACGTAGACGTAGATGTCGGAGTCGTCGGCCACCCACAGTTGGAACGCCTCGGTCCGCAGCCCCGTATACCTCGCCCCCTTCGGCAGGGCGGCGAACGACCCGTAGGGCGCCTCGAGGCGTTCGGTGGGGAGGACCTCGTCGGGATCTCGCACGTACAGGCGCACTTCGCCGGCTCCGTCCGTGCCTCCGGGCGGCCACTCCAGGCGTAGGAACGCCGCCGACTGCCACCCGCAGCGCGCCGGCCCCGGCCCCACCGACACGACGTCAGGAGGAAGCTGAGTGCCGTCCTCGTCGAACCACGGCATGTCCTCGGTGATCGTGACCGCCGGTACCCCGCAACTCGCCACGATCAACGCCGAGACGACCCAGAGACCGACCCTTCGGATCACAACTCCAGGACCACGGGCAGGATCACCGGACGACGGGCCGTCTCGGCCCGAACCACCCGAGCGGCGGCCTGGCGGATTCCCTGACGCAGGGAGGCGACGTCGCCGTTGCGTTTCGTCCCGTGATCGAGCACGACCTGCCGGACCGCCTCGGCGGCCTTGGCGAGGACCGGCGCCGGATCGTCCATCACGCCGTGGCTGTCGAGCTCGGGCCCGTAGACGAGCGTCCCCGTCTGGTGGTCCACCGCCACGGTGACGACCACCACGCCGTCGTCGGCGAGGTGGCCTCGGTCCCGGAGAACGCCCCGCTGGACGTCGCCCACAGTCGTGCCGTCCAGGTACACGTATCCGGCGTCGACCGCTCGACGCTGCACCGTCGTCTTCTTCCCGTCGAGGACGACGGCGTCGCCGTCCTCGAGGACCTCCACCCACGGCACCCCCATCTCCCGGGCGAGGGCGGCATGGGCGTGCAGGTGGCGGTATTCGCCGTGGACGGGAACGAACGCCCGCGGTCGCACCACGTTGAGGAACGTCTGCAACTCGTTGCGTGCCCCGTGACCCGACACGTGGACCTCGGCGTTGCGCCCGTGGAACACGGTGGCTCCCCGCTTCAACAGGCGGCTGATCACCTTCGACACCGCCGTCTCGTTCCCCGGGATCGGGGTCGCCGAGATCAGGATCGTGTCGCCGTCTTGGACGTCGACGAACTTGTGCCGTCCCTGAGCCATCAACGACAGAGCGGCGAAGGGCTCCCCCTGGCTTCCCGTGGTGATGAGGAGCTGGCGGTTCGCGGGTAGTTCCAGCAGGTCGGCGATGTCGACCACCGCCTCCTCGGGCAGCCTTAACACGCCGAGGTCGGTGCCCACCGCGGTGTTGCGGTGCATCGAACGTCCGAAGAAAGCGACGGTCCTGCCTGCCCGGATGCCGGCGTCGGCGATCTGTTGCACACGGTGGATGTGCGAGGAGAAACAGGCCGCCACCACCCGCCCCGGCGCATCGCGGATGATGTCGTAGATGGGTTCGGAGAGGGAGCGTTCCGACGGGACGAATCCGGGACGTTCGGCGTTGGTCGAATCCGACAGCAGCAGACGCACTCCCCGCCGTCCCAGCGCAGCGAAGGCCGGGAGGTCGGTGGGCCGGGAGTCGATGGGGGTGGGGTCGAGCTTGAAGTCGCCCGAATGCAGGACGATCCCTTCGGGGGTGTCGAAGGCGACGGCGGTGGCGTCGGGCACCGAATGGCTGACGGGAATGTGTTTCCACCGGAACGGGCCGCACTCCACCCAACGGTTCGCCGCGACCTGGCGGAAGTCGGCGTCGACCCCGAGCTCGTCGACCCGGCCTTTGGCCAGCTCGACGGTGAGCCGGGTGCCGTAGACGGGGACGGGGACGTCCCGGAGGAAGTAGCCGAGGGCGCCGATGTGATCTTCGTGCCCGTGGGTGAGGACGACGCATTCGACGTCACCCGCCCGTTCGACCAGCCAGCCCCAGTTGGGGAAGACCAGGTCGACCCCGAGCATGTCCTCTTCGGGGAACATGAGCCCGACGTCGACGAGGGCGATCTTCCCGTCGTGTTCGATCGCCGCGCAGTTCCTTCCGATCTCCCCGAGACCACCGAGGAAGGTGACTTTCACCGTCATCGGGCCTGGAGGGTGGCGAGGGCGTCCTTGATCGCCTGGAGAGTCGACGCCGACGGGGGCACCAACGGGAGGCGGGGATCTCCGCAGGGTTCCCACAGCGCCGACATCGCTCCCTTCACCGGTCCCGGGTTCGTCTCCAGGAAACACGCCCAGCAGAGAGGCAGGAGGCGTTGGTGCAGACGCCGCGCCTCCTCCATGTTTCCGACCGCCGCCGCCCGCACCATCGCCTTCACCTCTCTCCCGGCGAGATGCGAGATCACCGACACCACCCCGACGGCGCCCACCGCCATCATCGGGAAGGTGTAGGAGTCCTGTCCCGAATAGACGGCGAGGGAGGGGACTTCGGTGACGACCCGGGAGGTGTGGTCGATGTCCATCACCGCGTCTTTCACCGCGGCGATGTTGGGATGTTCGGCGAGCCGACCCAGGGTCTCCACCTCGATGAGACGGCCGGTGCGGCTGGGGATGTTGTACAGCATGACGGGCAGGTCGGTGGCTTCGGCGATGGCCGTGAAATGGGCGACGAGGCCGTCCTGGGTGGGCTTGTTGTAGTAGGGGGTGACGGCGAGGATCCCGTCTGCGCCGAGGTCGGCGGCGCGGCGGGACAGCTCCACCGAGTGGGCGGTGTCGTAGGTGCCGGTGCCGGCCACCACCTGGGCCCGTCCCCCCACCGCGTCCACCACGGTGGCGTAGAGGGAAGCCTTCTCGTCGTCGGAGAGGGTAGGGGATTCGCCGGTGGTCCCGGTGACGACGAGGCCGTCGGATCCGTGGTCGACGAGGAACCGTGCGAGGCGCCATGCACGTTCGTGGTCGACGTGCCCGTCGGCCCGGAACGGGGTGATCATGGCGGTGAGGACTTCACCGAAGGGCGGCATCGATACTCCTGATCGGCTCGGTTCAGAGCATAGGACGGACGAGGTGGGCCGCGGACGATGTACCCTCGTGGCCATGACCACCCATGTCCGAGACATCTCCGCTGCCGAATTCTCCGAAGCCGTCGTCGAGCGCTCCCGTACGGTGCCGGTGGTGGTGGATTTCTGGGCGGCGTGGTGCGGACCGTGTCGGGTCCTCGGCCCCACGTTGGAGCGACTCGCCGCCGAAGCCGAAGGAACCTGGGAGTTGGTGAAGATCGACGTCGACGCCAACCAGGCCCTCGCCGCCCAGTTCGGTGTGCAGGGCATCCCCACCGTGATCGGGTTCCGCAACGGCGAACCGGTGGCACGTTTCACCGGGGCGATCCCCGAGAACGCCATCAAGCAGTGGCTGCAACAGCTCGTCCCTTCTGAAGACGACCTGGCGGCCGAACAGGGGCGCATCCTCGCCGAGTCGGGGGACCTCCCGGCTGCCGAGGCCGCCTTCCGGTCGGTGCTGGAACGGGTCCCCGACCATCAGAGCGCCGGAGTCGGCCTCGCAGAACTGCTCGTCGACCGGGGTGACGCTGCAGAGGCGGTGGCGATCCTCGAACGCCTCTCCCCCACCGACGAGGTGCGTCGCCTGTTGGCCCGGGCCCGTCTGAACCAGAGCGGCGGCGACCTGGAGTCGCTGGCCAAGGCGGCCGCCGACGAGTCGAACCTCCAGGCCGGTTTGGCGTACGGCCGTGCCCTGGCGGCGGCAGGACGGCACCGGGAGGCGTTCGACGTGCTGCTGGGGGTGGTCTCTGCCCGGGCGGGCGACGTCTCCGACGAGGCTCGCCAGGCGATCCTCGACCTCTTCGAGGTGCTCGGCGACGATCCCCTGGTGGCTGAGTACCGGCGGAAGCTGGCGAACGCCCTGTTCTGAGGGGTCAGAGACCCGCCGTTCGGTGCCGTCCGAAGGCGTTCAACGCGGCTGCGGCCACAGCCATCCCTATCCCGACCGTGAGCTGAAACCCAGTCGCGTCCTCGGAAAACACCGTCGCCCACCAGTACCACTCGTAGCGGGCCTCCGAGAAACCGAACATTGACGCCGACAACGTGAGCACCACCGCTGGAACCCAGATGAACTGGCCTTCCCAACGGCGGACCAACAGGAGACTGAGACCGGAGAACACCAACACATTGCGTACGACCGCCAGCTCAACTCCTGCCTGCGAGGCGGCGCTGTTTGGAGCGACCAGCATCCCAGCCACTGAGCTACCAACCGCTGCAGCGACCCAGCCGAGACACCAAACGAGACGTAGGACGCTGAGCGCGGGACGGTACGGAAGAGGAAAACGGAAATCCTCGACGCTGGCGGTGGCCGCCCCTACCCCACTCAGGACCGGGACCACCAGGATGCCGAGTAGGGGTACCGGGAACACCAATGGTCCCACCTGTTCGATCCCCACGTTGGCAACGGCGGCAGACAACAAGCTCGCGACCGCCAGTTCGGCGGCGGCGAGTCGGGTCCGATGTATCCGGAGCCAGGTGCGTAGAATACCCCTCTGACGCACCTGTCAATAGTTACACGAGTCGATGACCGTCTTCGCCGACCGAGCCTCTTCAGGGTCGAGCACCTTCGTGGAAAGCTCTTCGGCGATATCTTCCAGTTGTGCACTCCGAGGGTGCTCCAGCAGGGATAGCCACGTGAAAACGAGAGACTCCTCCAGGTCATAGAACTCCTCACTCGGTCCGGGACCCTCGAACAGCTGGGGGCAATGGCTGGGTCGGACCAGCATCTGCACGAGCTCGAGCTGATCCCAGCGTCCGCCCGTCAGCACCTCGTCGGAAACGATGAAACCGCGGATCTCCGGTTCATCGGGACGATATGACCAGCTCATCTCGTGAACGGCAGAAGGAACGAGGAAGCCATAGCCGCTTGAACTCGCCGCCTCGGCGAGTTCGAGTACGTCCCCAATGGTGACATCGGCTACCCGTTGATGCTCGCCATACAGGCACACCACTGGATCACCCCAGTAGCAGTTCTCGGGTGGTCTCCCTCTGTCGGGCACTTGCCGTGAGTCAGGGCCGGCTACCATGCCGACTCCAATGACTCCTAAGACCACTACCGTCACTGCCGCGTCAGCGAGATGAAACCGTCGGTCGCGACGTGCCCCCAGAAGGAACATCATCACAGTCGTCGCGACCAATACCAAGCCCTGCAACGACACATAGCCGCCGTCGATGGTAAGACCTAAGCGCGTCACCGTCGCCGATCCGAGGTCCAGGGGAGCGAAACCCTCGCGAAAGCTGAGCAGGTAGAAGGCGATGAGAGCAGCACCCGCGCCTGTGATCCCCGCTGCAATCGGCGTCGTAAACCTACCGATGGCCGACCCCAGCGCCCCGAACCACCACACCGCCAGTACCTGAACCGCGAACGCTGCCAGGATCTTCAGCCATCCCACATTCGACGCACCAATTCCTGGAATGCCCATCGACAACGCTGCTGCGAATGCGGCCACATGCAGAATGGTCGCCGGTCCGGCCGTCCATACGACCGCGTCCAGGTAAACGCGCCAGGGTCTTGGTGTCACCACAATGACGGGGAGCACATCGGTGCGGGTCAGTCGTGAGGCGTCCACGGCACAGAAGCCCGCGATCACCGGTCCGGCGACGAAGAACACGATGCCCAGCCAGTCGGTGGTCCACAGCAGCTCTCCTCTCCATGGGCGCCCACGCTGGACGAGATTGGCGACCTCCAGACCGAGAACGAGAATCGCGCTCCATGGTCCGGCGAAAGTCCGGAGCACATACTTTGCCCGGTTCACCGTCGGGCCCCGAGAATGAGTCCGCTGAGTGCCCGTTCCAAGGCGGAGTCCCCGGGCGCGTCTGGATCGGCCAGTCCCTCCAAGGTTCCGACGTCCCCGTCGTATAGCAGCCGACCTTCGTTGAGGACGAGCACCCGATCAGCCAATCCCCGGATATCTTCCACCAGGTGGGTGGAGACCAAAACCACCCGCTGTCCCGAGAGCCGGGCAACCAGCTCGCGCACCTCGACCCGCTGTACGGGGTCGAGCCCAGAGGTCGGCTCGTCGAGCAGCACCAGACCCGGATCATGGACGAGGGTCTGGGCAATGCCGATCCGCTTCGCCATTCCCCCCGAGAGCTCACCGAGGGGTCGATCGGCTCGATCGATGAGCCCTACCGCCTCAAGAAGTTGTTGAGCCCGCTCGGAGCGGGCAGCCTTGGGAACCCCGTGCAACCAGGCCACGTACTCGAGGAACTGGTTACAGGTCGCCCGCGGGGGAAGACGGAACGTCTGGGGGAGAAAACCGAGACCCGGTCGGAGCGCGGTCACCGTCACCGAACCCGACGTAGGTGTCACCACCCCGGCCATGAGCTCGAACAATGTCGTCTTGCCAGCCCCGTTGGGCCCGACGATACATACGACGCCCGTATCGATCGACAAGCTCAGTGGACCCAAAGTGAACCGCTCACCGTAGGCCTTCGAGAGCGATTCGAGGCGGACTCCCATGATGGGAAGTCAGGCTAGCCGTCAGTACTGGATTCCCTCGGTAACGGTCCAGCCGCTGGCCGGATCGAATCGCCAAGGGATGTCGAGCCTCATACGAACTCTACCTCGATGGAAGCTGGCGTAGGGATCGATAGGAGCACTCTCGTATAGGGTCACATACGAGCTCTTCGTTGTACGATCGGTCACGTCAGTAGCGTGCTTCTGATAGGGAGCGTTGCAGCTGAAAAACGCAGGTGCGAGACAGATACCGGTGTTGCTCCAGTACTCGAGGTTTGCGTACACCTGATGATTGTCGGCGTTATCGATCCGCTGTCTGACCATGAATTTGTATCTCGTCCCCGAAGATCCCGTCGAAATATAGAACGAGCCGTATCCCTCACCGGTGTTCCCGTACCCAGTCACGGTTAGCGGGTTGGAAGAGCTATTCCACGGCACTGCTTCTGCAGTCGTCGACATGAGCAATGCCAGCGCGACCGCCGAAGCGCAGGCTGCGGTCATCCGCGCCCTGAACGAGAGCGAAGGCATTCCAGGCAACTTGACCCCCTCGCATGCGCGATTGCGCATGCGAATGCTAACGGCCCCCCCGCTGTCAAGCGTCTCGTCGCTCGTGCCACCTGGTCCTCGACCTCTTCGAGGTGCTCGGCGACGACCCCCTGGTGGCTGAGTACCGGCGGGAGCGGGCGAACGCCCTGTTCTGAGGGGTGAAAAGCCGCGGCGCGGGCCCCAGGCGTTCCGCGGCGCCTCCGTGGGCGATCCCGACGGGAAGGGGGTGCGGCTGCCCTGGGACTGTGGTCGAAGGACGAACTCCCCTGCTGCTCGCCCGCAGTGCTCGGGAGGTCACCGGATGGCAAGGGTTGTTCTACCTCTCCGTCCAATGTTTATCCATCGCTGTCGTATGTCGTCTTTCTGTCACGGCTGTCAGATATCGTTGGGTCATGGAAGCCGAACAGATATTCGCAGCCGATCCCGGCGGCACGGTCCCCGAGGACTGGGTGCCGCCGACCGGCTGGGACGACTGGGAGTCAGCGGCAGACATGGTGGGGAGCTTCGAGGCGCCGCCTGCCGACCTCGACACCTGGAACCCCGGTCCGTTCACCCATGCCGTGCTGTCGGCGGTGGACCGGTCCCGGTTGTCGGGCCACGACCTGGCGACGGTGCTGCGAGCCGAAGAACGGCTGATCCCGCATCTGCAG
>WFOA01000025.1 GCA_015488325.1 Acidimicrobiia bacterium
CGGGGCCTGCGGGTGCCCGAAGACGTCTCTCTGGTCGGGTACGACAACACCGCCGTCGCCCGGCTCCGCCACATCGACCTCACCACCGTCGACCAGCCGAAACAGGAGATGGCCGACCACGCCGTCCGGCTCCTCGTCGAACGTCTCGACGGTGGCCGCACCTCCACCGAGCACATCGTCGTCGACCCCACCCTGGTGGTGCGCGGCAGCACCGGCCCGGTGCGCTGAGCGGGTGCCCCTCTACTCCTCGTCGCCGGCGGCAGCCGCCTTCTTGGCGATCTCCTCGACCACGTCGGCGTTGGCCAGGGTGGTGACGTCGCCGAGCTGGCGCTGCTCGGAGATGTCCTTCAGTAGCCGCCGCATGATCTTGCCCGACCGGGTCTTCGGCAGGTCGTCGGTGAAGACGATCGACTTCGGCTTGGCGATCGGGCCGATCACCGAAGCCACGTGCTCCCGCAGCTCCTCGATCAGCTTCTCGTCGCCGACCACACCACCCCGCAACGTGACGAAGGCGGCGATCGCCTGCCCGGTCACCTCGTCTTTGCGGCCCACCACCGCCGCCTCGGCGACGGCCGGATGGGAGACCAGGGCCGACTCCACCTCGGTGGTGGAGATGTTGTGGCCCGACACCAGCATGATGTCGTCCACCCGGCCCAGCAGCCAGAAGTAGCCGTCCTCGTCCCGTTTGGCGCCGTCACCGGGGAAATACCTCCCCGGGAACCGGGACCAGTAGGTGTCGACGAACCGTTGAGGGTCGCCGTAGATTGTCCGGGCCATCGACGGCCAGGGACGGGTCAGCACCAGATACCCGCCGCCTCCGAGGGGCACCGAGTTGCCGTCGTCGTCGACGACGTCGGCGGCGATTCCCGGGAACGGGAAAGTCGCCGAACCGGGTTTCGTCGCGACGACACCGGGCAACGGCGTGATCATGATCGCCCCCGTCTCGGTCTGCCACCAGGTGTCGACGATCGGGCAGCGTTCACCGCCGATGTTGACGTGGTACCACATCCAGGCTTCGGGGTTGATCGGCTCACCGACCGTCCCCAACAGCCGCAGGCTCGACAGGTCGTGGCGGGCCGGGTATTCGTCCCCCCACTTCATGAACGCCCGGATGGCGGTGGGGGCGGTGTAGAAGATCGTCACCTGCTTGTCTTCGACGATCTGCCACAGTCGGTCGAAGTCGGGATGGTTGGGGGCGCCTTCGTACATGACCGAAGTGGTCCGGTTGGCGAGGGGTCCGTACACGATGTAGCTGTGGCCCGTCACCCAGCCGATGTCGGCGGCGCACCAGTAGACGTCGGAGTCGGGTTTGACGTCGAACACCCACGAGTGGGTGGTCGTCACCTGGGTCAGGTAGCCGCCCTGGGTGTGGACGATCCCCTTGGGTCGTCCCGTCGTCCCCGACGTGTAGAGGATGTAGAGGGGGTCTTCGGCGTTGAGGACCGCCGGTTCGAACGTCGTGGACTTGCCTTCGACCACGTCATGCCACCACAGGTCACGTCCCGGTTTCATCGTCACCTCGTTCCCGGCGCGGCGGACGACGACGACGTGGCGGACGTCGGGGCAGCGGGCCAGAGCGACGTCGGTGTTCGCTTTGAGGGGGACGACGTCACCCCGCCGCCAGGCACCGTCCTGGGTGATGACGACGTGGGCGTCGGCGTCGAGGATCCGGTCGGCCAGGGCGTCGGAGGAGAACCCACCGAACACCACCGAATGGACCGCACCGATCCGAGCGCAGGCCAACATGGCGACGACGAGTTCGGGGATCATCCCCAGGTAGATCGCCACCCGGTCGCCTTTGCCCACGCCGAGTTCGGTCAAGGCGTTGGCGAACCGGCAGACCTCGTCGTGCAGGTCCTGGTACGTGATGGTCCGTTCGTCCCCGGGCTCGCCGATCCAGTGGTACGCCACCTTGTCGGCCGAGGACTCCAGGTGACGGTCGAGGCAGTTGTATGACAGGTTCAGCTCCCCGTCGGCGAACCACTTGAAGAAAGGGGGGTTGGAGTCGTCGAGGATCTCCGTCGGTTCCGTGAACCAGGTGATCCGCTCCAAGGCCTGCCGCATCCAAAAGCCCTTCCAGTCGGCTTCGGCCTCTTCGTAGACGCCCCGGGTGGCGTTGGCCTGCGCGGTGAAGTCCGGGGACGGCGGAAACGTCCGCTCCTCCTTCAACAAGTTGGCGAGGGTGTCGGCCATATCTCCTCCGGGTACACGACAACGGGCCTGAACCTACCAACCCGGGCCCGGCCGCGCCCCGCCGAACAGGGTCGACCTTCAGTTCGAATAGGCGACCGACATGGCGTGGCTCCACCGCTCCACCACCGTCGTGTAGGCCTCGCCGGCCCGCATCCAGTCGCCCTCCTCGAGGGCTTCCAGCGCCTCCCACACCTCACCCACCGAGTTCTCCAGTACGAGCTCTTCGGGACCGAGCATCCTCCCGGCGCTGCCGAAGTCCAGCTCCACCATCGACCCTGCGGGGAAGGCGGCCAGCCATCCGAGGACGTCGCCGACCTCGCCTTCCGCCACCTCCACCAGCTCGACCTCCGACAGGATGCGGATCGCCCGCCGGAGCCGCTCCAAGGCGGTCTCCAGACCGGTTCGGTACCTCACCTCGGGGAAGGACGTCCCGGAGAGATGCCGCTCCTCGGACGAGAACGGGACGAACCATCGAAGGGGGACATGCCAGGCCGACGTGAGGATGTGGCTGCGGTCGCCGGGACGTCGCCGACGGAGCTGTTCGAGCTCGGTCGACGCCCGGCCTGCCACCGCTTCGGGAACGAGGCTTCCTCCTGCCGGGTGTCGGTAGGCGTTGTGCATCGCCACGATCCCCTCCAGCATCCGGAGCCGGGGCAGCCGCGGACAGGCGAACCGGCGGCCGTTCCATTCCGCCACCAGGGCGTCGTCGGTGAGGGATTCGGCGACGATCCCGTAGGTGCCGAGCCGCCGGACCGGCAGCCCTGCGCGGTGGGGGACGACCGACCCGAAGGTTTCGATCGGCCGGTAGACCCGGAGATGGGAGGTGGGGATCACGGGCGGAATCCTATCGTTCGGCCCGGACCCGCACACACCCGCCTCCGGTAGACTCGGCGGTGACGCAACCGGAGGATCGCGAGTTGGGAGTATTCGAGTCGATCGCCGGAGAGGGACATGAGCAGGTCCTCTTCGGTTTCGACCCCGTATCGGGGTTGAAAACGATCATCGCCATCCACTCCACCGACCTCGGTCCCGCCCTCGGCGGGACTCGTTTTTTTCCGTACGAATCCGAAGACGACGCCCTCACCGACGTCCTGCGCCTGGCCAAAGGGATGACCTACAAGGCGGCGGCTGCCGGCCTCGATCTGGGCGGCGGCAAGGCGGTCATCATCGGCGACCCCCACACCGACAAGTCGGAACGTCTGTTCCGGGCCTACGGCCGCATCGTCGACTCCCTCCAGGGCCGCTACATCACCGCCGAGGACGTCGGCACCGACGTCGCCGACATGGAGCTGGTCCGCCGCGAGACCCGATGGGCGGTGGGGATCCCCGTCCCCGAAGGGGGCTCCGGCGACCCGTCTCCGGCCACCGCCCGGGGGCTGTTCGCCGCCCTCAAGACGGTGTCCGAACGGCTCTGGGGGACCGACGACCTGGCCGGGCGACGTGTCGCCGTCCAGGGGGTCGGCAAGGTCGGCCACGCCTTCGTCCGCCTCCTCGTCGAAGCCCGCGCCGAAGTCGTCGCCACCGACGCCTACGAGCCCTCCCTCCGCCGGGCGATGGACGACTTCGGGGTGAAGGGCGTCGAACCGGACGCCATCTACGAGATCGACTGCGACGTCTTCTCGCCCTGCGCGCTCGGGGCCATCCTCAACGAAGACACCATCCCCCGCCTGAGCTGTCAGGCGGTGGTGGGAAGCGCCAACAACCAGCTCGCCACCGAGGCCGACGCCGACCGTCTGGCCGACCGCGGCATCCTGTACGCCCCCGATTTCGTCGTCAACGCCGGCGGCCTCATCAACGTCTACGAGGAGATGCGGGGCTATTCGCGGACCCGGGCGATGCACCGGGTGGATTCGATCGGTGAGGCGACCCGCCGCATCCTCGAGACGGCCGAACGGGAATCGATCAACCCTCACCAGGCGGCGGTCCGGGTGGCCGAACGTCGCATCCACGAGATCGGAGACCTCCGCCGGTTCCGTCGGAGCGGCGACGACCGAAACTGAGCGCGAAAGGAGACCCCCTTGGAGTGGATGAAGCGTGAGCTCCATCACCGGGATCTGGGCCTGACCGACGAGCAGGTCCTCGACATGTACCGGGTGATGCTCACCGCCCGCAAGATCGACGACCGGATGTTCGCCCTCAACCGCCAGGGTCGAGCACCCTTCGTCGTCGGCTCGTCGGGCCACGAGGCCATCCAGGTGGCATCCGCCTTCGCCCTGGACCGCCAGGTCGACTGGGTCCTGCCCTACTACCGGGACATGGGGGTGGCGCTCGCCTGGGGGGTGACCCCCCTGGAGGTCTTCCTGGCGGTCTTCGCCCGGGGCGCCGACCCGGCGTCGGGCGGACGTCAGCTCCCCAACCACTGGTCGTACCCGGAGCTTCGGATCTTCACCCAGAGCTCACCGATCGGAACCCAATATCCCCACGCCGTGGGGATCGCCCACGCCCTCCGCTCCCAGGGACGTCCCGGAATCGTCGTCGTGTACGGCGGCGAAGGCTCGACGTCGGAGGGCGACTGGCATGAGGCGATGAACTGGGCAGGGATCCACCGGCTGGGAGTGATCTTCGTCATCGAGAACAACCAGTACGCCATCTCGGTACCCAGCCAGGAGGAGGTGGCCGGATGCATCGCCGACCGGGCCGCCGGCTACGGGATGGTGGGATTCCGCATCGACGGCAACGACCCGATGCTGGTCTACAAGACGGTGCGGGAGGCGGCCGAGCGGGCCCGACGCGGGGAGGGGCCGACCCTGATCGAAGCCGAGACCTACCGCTACTACGCCCACACCTCCGACGACGACGACCGCCTGTACCGGAGCCGTGAAGAGGTGTTGGAGTGGCGCCGCCACGACCCGGTCGTCAACATGCGGCAGTACCTGATCGAAGAGCGGCTGCTGTCCGAGGCGGACGAACGAGACCTGGTCGCCTCCATCGAACGCACCCTGGCAGCCGCCGTCGAGGAGGCGGAAGCGTCGCCGCCTCCCACCGACCCCGCCACCAAGGTGTACGCCCGGGTGATCGAACCGTCCGAGCCGGTGCGACGGGTGGAACCGGCCGTGGACGGCCCCGAGGTGAACCTCATCACCGCCGTCAACCGGGCCCTCCACGACGTGATGGAAGCCCACCCCGACACCCTCGTCTTCGGTGAGGACGTGGCCGGGGAGAAAGGCGGGGTGTTCAAGGCGACCCAGGGGCTGACGGCCACGTTCGGCCGGGAACGATGCTTCAACACCCCCCTCGCCGAGTCGGTGATCATCGGGGCGGCGATCGGAATGACCGCCCTGGGGAAACGGCCCATCCCCGAGATCCAGTTCGCCGACTACATCCACCCTTCGTTCGATCAGATCGTCAACGAGGCCGCCCGGATCCACTACCGGTCCGACGGCGCCTGGAGCTGCCCGATCGTGATCCGGACACCCTTCGGCGCCGGCATCCACGGGGCGCTGTACCACTCGCAGTCGGTGGAGGCCTTCTTCGCCCACGTCCCCGGGCTGAAGGTGGTGGTGCCTTCCACCCCGGCCGACGTGAAAGGTCTCCTGTGGGAGGCGGTGGAAGACCCCGACCCGGTGCTGTTCCTCGAACCGAAGAAGCTGTACCGGCTGGCGAAAGGGCCTTACCCCGAAGGCGAATACCGGGTACCCCTGGGCCGGGCCGCCATCCGCCACGAAGGAACCGACCTCACCATCCTCACCTACGGGGCGATGGCCCATTTCGCCCTGGAGGCGGTCCCCCTCCTCGAAGAGTTGGGAATCTCCCCCGAGGTGATCGACCTCCGGAGCCTGAAGCCCCTCGACTGGCCGACGGTGGAGGCGTCGGTGCAGAAGACGTCACGGGTGCTGATCGTCCACGAAGACAACGAGTTCGTCGGCTACGGGGCGGAACTGGCCGCCCAGATCGCCGACAAGGCGTTCGAATGGTTGGACGCGCCGATCCGTCGTTACGCCCTCGGCGACCTTCCGGCGATGCCCTACGCCTCCGAGCTCGAAGAGATGGTGTATCCGAACCCCGAGGGGATCGTCGCCCACGCCCAGGACCTCATCAAGTACTGACGGCGCTCAATCGTCGTCGTCGTGCGGTGGCGTCGCCGTGGTGGTGGTCTGCTCCAAACAGATCTGCTCGCCGGCATGCGCCGGGTTCTCGCAGTAGTCGGGGTCGCCCGGCACCGGCCCGCCGCCACCCACGTTCTGACCGCCGCCTCCGCCGCCACCCTGCTCGACGACGGTGGTGACGGTCACGCCCGGCTGGAAGGCCGGCGGTGCCTCCTCCAAGAGGTTATTCACCCGCCCACCGAAGAACGCCACCGCCGTGAACGCGAAGAGCGCGATCAGCAGCAACAACAAAGCGGTCTCGGTGGCCGTGACGCCCGATTCACGACCTCGGCACGTTCTCCCCGCCCGATCCATGTCGTAAGCCTCCCTGAGCCTCCCTGATTCCCCACTTACCACGATACCCGCCATGAGGGGATTCGTACAGGGGTTGGGAGACCCATCCGGCGGAGACGGAGATCCGCCCACCACAGAACGTCCCGACGGGGCTTCGCCGTCTACCCGACGGTCTCCACTCCGGCGCGACGCAGGACACCCCGCACCCGCAGCATCAGCTCCCGGGGGCTGAAGGGCTTGGTGACGTAGTCGGTGGCCCCGACGGTGAGTCCCCGCTCCACGTCGGATTCCTGCGCCCGGGCGGTGAGCATGATGACCGGCAGGTCGGCGTTGCGTTCACGGATCCGCCGGCACACCTCGATCCCGTCGATGCCCGGCATCATCAGGTCCAAGACGACCAGATCGAAGGGCTGCATCGACAGCATGGCCAGCGCCTCCTCCCCGGTCTCGGCAGTGACCACCTCGAGGCCTTCGAGCCGAAGCTTCAGCTCGACGAGGGCCCGCACGTCCGGGTCGTCGTCGACCACGAGCACCCTGGCCATCATGTACCTCCTTCGGAGGTCTGGTCGGCACCCGACAACGCCAAGGTAAGGGTTACCGTCGTCCCCGCACCGGGGACGGAGGCGATCTCGACGGTGCCGCCGTGGTTCTGGACGATGGCGTCGACGATCGCCAAACCGAGGCCCGTCCCCTGAATCTGACGTGACCGAGCGTTGGCGGCACGGAAGAACCGGTCGAACACCCGGTCGAGGTCTTCGGGGGGGATCCCGATGCCGGTGTCGGCGACCTCCACCACCGCGTGGTCGCCCCGCCGGTAGGTACGGATCGTCACCCGTCCCCCGGCCGGAGTGAACTTGACGCCGTTGCTCGCCAGATTGGAAATCGCCATCTCCAGTTGTTGGGGGTCGCCGGACACCACCAGCACCTCGTCGCCGTGTTCCACCACCAGCTCCACGTCGGCGTCGGCGGCACGCACCGCCACCGCCTCACGAACCTGGTCGACCACCTCGGCGAGGACGACCGGGAGACGCAGATCCTCCTTGCCCCGTTCCAGCCGGGCGAGCTGGAGGATCTCGTTGATCAGCTCCAACAGGCGGTCCCCGTTCCGCAGCACGATGTCGAGGGCTTCCGCCTGCTCTTCGGTGACCGGCCCGAACGACCCTTCGATCATCAGCTCCAGATAGCCGATGATCGACGTGAGGGGGGTACGCAGCTCGTGGGAGACGTTGGAGATGAGGGCATCTTTCATCTCCTCCACCGCCAGCCGGTCGGTCAGGTCCCGGGCGACCACCGCCAGGAACGGCCGGCGTCCGTCCCCCGAGATCGTGAACGCCGCCAGCGACACCGGCACCTCTTCGCCGTCCCGACCCGTCACCGCCGACTCCCCCGCCCACGTCCCCTCTTCGGCGACGGCAGGCAGGACGACTTCGCGCACCTGACGGGCGGCCCACGGCGGGCACAGATCCGCCAGCTCCCGACCGTCGACGGAATCGAACCGTCCGATCCCCACCATGCGCCGCCCGCCCCGGTTCAGGTATCTGAGACGCCCGTCGATGGTCCCCCAGGCGATCAGGTCGGGGGCGGCGTCGAGGATCTCGGCGGCCCGGGCGACGGCCCGTTGTGCCTCGATCCGTTCGGTGACGTCACGGAACACGGCGATGAGGTGGTGGCTGTCGCCCATCGCGACCGGCGCCACCGAGGCCTCCACCGGGAAGGTGTGCCCGTCGACCCGTACCGCCTCGACCATCAGCGGTTCGTCGAGGGGGTCGCCGTGGCGGACGATCCGTGACAGCCGGGTCGCCGTCCCCCTCCGCTGACGTTCCGCCACGAAATCGACGATGGGGCGGCCCACCGGTTCGGTGCCCAACAGGTCACGGGCGGCCGGGTTGGAACGGACGATCCGCCCCTCGTCGTCGACGACGAGGAGACCGTCGGGGGTCGAGTCGAACAAAGCGGTGAGGAACGCAGCGGTGTCTTCGAGGGCGGCGACCGCCCGGTCCCGGGCGCGGGTGGACTGGATCGCCTCGACGATCGACGCGCACGCCGACAGCAGCGGCTGGAGGGCGTCGGCCAGCTCCCGACGGTAGGGACGGGCCGGGGCCGTCACCCCCATCACCCCGACCAGCCGGTCCGAGGAGGTGAGGGGGAGACCCAAGAAGCCGTCGATCGGTCCGAACCTGGCGGCCTCGACCGCACCGCCGCCGAGACGGACGGTGGCCGGCAGCACCAGGGGTTCCCCGGTGGCGATCACCTGGGAGATGAGCAGCCCAATGTCGGGATGGGGGGCGACGGGGTCCCCGTCGCCGCCCAGCCACTGCATCGCCCTGGTCTCGAAGCTGGGGAAGCCCCGGTCGGTGAGGTCGACCTCCCCGATGAACCCGTAGGACGACTCGGTGGTACGCAGGACGGCATCCAGAAGCAGCCGCCACATGGTGGCGGGGTCGCCGTGGCTGACGTACTCACGCTGCACCGCCACGATCTCCCGGAGGATGACCGCGTCGAACCCGGGCGGCAGGGAGTCGACGGCGTCGCCACCCGCTCCGGCGCGCGACTGCTCATGGACTTGCTCCACGATGCCCCCGTCGGCACGGTGTCGCCCCGCTTGCGCGTACCCCGGCGACGGCTCGGCGGAACGCCGCGGCCGGTCTCCGGCCCCACGGGGCACCCCTATGCTTGCCCGCACATGCCGCTACGTGCACACCTTTCGGACATCGTCGGTGACGCCTTCGCCTCCCTCGGGCTGGACCGCCGGTTCGGTGAGGTCGTCCCTGCCTCCCGACCCCAGTTCGGCGACTTCCAATGCAACGGGGCGATGGCCGCTGCCAGAGAGGCAGGCCGCCCACCCCGGGAGATCGCCGCCGACGTCGCCGGGATCGTCGCCCGTGCCCCCGAGGTGGCCGGCGTCGACGTCGCCGGGCCGGGCTTCATCAACATCACCGTCGCCGACGACACCCTCGGCAACCTGCTCGACGGGCTCTGTGCCGACGCTCGCCTCGGGGTACCGACCGTGGACCGGCCACAGGTGGTGGTGGTCGACTACGGCGGACCGAACGTCGCCAAGCCGATGCACGTCGGCCATCTCCGCTCCACCATCATCGGCGACTCGGTCGCCCGCATCTTCGGCTTCGTCGGCCACCGGGTGATCCGGGACCCGCATTTCGGCGACTGGGGGCTGCAGATGGGGATGCTCATCGTCGAACTGGAGCGGAGACGTCCCGACCTGCCCTACTTCGACCCCGACTACACCGGCCCCTACCCACAGGAGCCTCCGGTGACCCTCGACGACCTCCAGGAGATGTACCCGGAGGTCGCCGCCCGCTGCGCCGACGACCCCGAATGGGCGGCGAAGGCCCGGCGGGCCACCGTCGAGCTCCAGCAGGGACGGCCCGGATACCGGGCCCTGTGGGAGCACATGGTGAAGGTCTCCCAGGAGAGCCAACGCCGGGACTTCGCCGACCTCGGTGTCACGTTCGACGTCTGGTACAGCGAATCCACCGTCCACGACCGGGTCGGACCGATGATCGAACGTCTCCGCCGGGGCGGGTTCGTGGAGGAGAGCGACGGGGCGTTGATCGTCAGGGTCGACCTCCCCGACGACACCCGGGAACTGCCACCGCTGATCCTCGTCACCTCCGACGGTGGGTACCTGTACGGGACGACGGATCTCGCCACCATCGAGATGCGGGTCGAAGACATGGGAGCCGAGCTCGTCCTGTACGTGGTGGACGCCCGCCAGTCGGACCATTTCGAACAGGTCTTCCGGGCGGCCCGCAAGACCGGCATCGCCCCGCCCGACGTCGGGCTCGAACACATCGCCTTCGGGACGATGAACGGCCCCGACGGCAAACCCTTCAAGACCCGCGAAGGCGGGGTGGTGCGGCTGCGAGACCTCATCGAGATGGTGACCGCCGCCGCCGACAAACGCCTCACCGAAGCCGAGATCGCCCGCGACTACCCCCCGGAGGAACGGGAGCGGATCGCCCAGCAGGTGGGTCTGGCGGCACTCAAGTTCGGGGACCTCATCAACAACCGGGTCTCCGACTACGTCTTCGACCTGGAACGGTTCACCAGCTTCGAAGGCAAGACCGGGCCCTACCTCCAATACGGGGCGGTCCGGATCAAGTCGATCCTCCGCAACGCCGCCGACCGGGGATTCGAGCCCGGTCCCATCGTCGCACCGACCGTCGACGCCGAACGGACCCTGATGCTGTGGCTCACCCGTCTCCCCGACGTGGTGACCCGGGCCCTCGAGCTGCGGGCACCCAACGGCATCGCCGAGTTCGCCTACGAACTCACCTCGGTGTTCAACCGGTTCTACGAACGATGCCACATCATCGGCGAAACCGATCCGGGGCGCCGGGCGTCGTGGCTGTCGCTGGTCCGTCTCACCCTCGACGAGATCTCCCTCTTGTTGGGCCTCCTCGGGATCGACGTCCCCGACCGGATGTGACCGGCACCCTCCGTCGCCTCCGTCTCTAGGCTGAGCCGGTGGACATCCGTGTACGACCGGGACGTCCCGACGACGTCGAACCGATCCGCTCGTTCACCGCGGCCACCTTCGAATGGGGCGACTACGTCGCCGACCGCTACGGCGACTGGCTCGACGACGACCGCTCCTTCGTCGTCGTCGCCGCCGGCCCCGACGACCGGCCCGTCGCCGTGGCGCGGGCGGTGCTTGTGTCGGACGCCGAGGCGTGGTTCCACGCCGCCCGGGTCGCCCCCGACTGGCGGAGGCGGGGCATCGGCTCGATGCTGGGAGACCATCTCGTCTCCTGGGCCCGTGGCCGAGGCGCCCGGATCGCCCGGCTGCTGGTGGAGGACTGGAACGTCGCCGCCATCGCCCAGGTGACGAAACACGGGTGGAGACCCGTCGCCCGGTTCGCCCATCTGACCCAGGAGTTGGGGTCGGAGCCCCAGCCGACCTCCAACGGCGGCCGCCGGGTTCCCGGACCCGAACGGCTCGTCCCGGCCCCCGCCGCCGAGGCCGAACCGGCGTGGATGGTGTGGTCGACGTCCGGGGCGGCGGCGGCCGCCCATCAGCTCTACCCGGTCGACTGGGTGTTCCGGACGATGCGGGTCGACCATGTCCGGGCCGCCGCGACCCGCCACGAACTGTGGCAGGCCCCTTCGGGATGGGTGATCGGAACGTCCGCCGAAGACCGCTGGCACATCTCGTGGATCGCCACCACCGAAGTCGACGCCCGCCGCCTGGTCCGGGCGGTGATCGACCGGGCCACCGACCTCGACGCTCAGCGAATCACCATGCTGCTCCCCCGCTGGGAGCCGCTCATGGACGCCGCCGCCGAGCTCGGCTTCGCCGCCACTCCCTCCACTGTGTATGCCCTGGGCCTCACGGAGTGAACAGCAGCATCGTGGCGATCACCCACACCACGAACACCGGCACGGTCTCCAACCCGGGCCAGCGCCGGGACCATCCGCGCCAGTCGATCAGCCAGGCCGCCGGCGCCCCGACGAAGGCGGTGACCAACCCGGCCTGTCCGACCGCCCGAACCACCTCCAGCGCCTCCCGGAGGGGCATCGTCAACTCGGCGACCAGCGGCTCGGCCCGCCCGGCGCCGATCACGAGGAACAGCCCGACGACGATGGCGCCGCCGACCCGGGCGACCAGCGCCTCCACCGGCTCGAACGCCACCAGCCGATAGGCGGCCCGCATCGAACCCTCCGACGTGATCCCCAGACCGAACGCACCGACGACGGCGATGACGAGTCCCGACCCGAGGGTCGCCGCCGTCGACAGGTTCAGTTCGCGGTCGATGATCCCGAGGCCACCCAGCACCACGGTGGCGGCGAGCCCGACCAGGGCGACCCCGACCACCATCATCGCCACGTCGAGCATCGCTCGGAGTCCCGCCAGGGCGAGCTCCAGATACCGCCTCCACCCGACCACCGTCGGCGCCGTCATCGTCCTCACCTGTCGACCTCCGCCGGGACCCGACCCGCCATCTCCACCACGGCCTCCCAGTACAGCTCCACCGGATGGGCCACCCGGTACGCTGGCCCGAGCAGGGAGCGGAGCTGCATCTCGCACCCGGGATTCGCCGAGGCGACGACCGTCGAACCCGCAGCCCTGACCTGATCGGCCTTGCGTCGTCCCAACTCGAGGGACGTGTCGGGACGCAGGATGGCATACGTGCCCGCCGCGCCGCAGCACATCGCGTCCTGGTCGATCTCGACGGGTTCGTACCCGGCCGCCCGGAGGATGGTGCGTGGAGCCTCGACGACCCGTTGGGCGTGCCGGAGATGGCAGGGATCCTGCACCGCCACCGGCCCCCGAGGAAGCTCCGACCGGGGCAACCGTCCGTCGGCGATGAGCTCGGCGACGACTTCGGTGACGTCGCGTACCCGTTCGGCCATCGCCCCGCCCACGTCGCCCGCCCAATGGCCGTACTCCTTGAGATGGGCGGAGCATCCGGCGGCGTCGGCGACGATCAGGTCGAAGCCGGCGAAAGCCGCCACGTTGCGCCGAGCCATGCGACGGGCTTCGGAGGCGTGGCCGTCGTGGGCGGCGAGCGCCCCACAGCAGGTCTGGGCCTCGGGGACCACCACCCGGTAGCCGGCACGCCGCAGCAGACCCACCGTGGCTTCGTGCACGGACGAGAACCAGGGATCCATGACGCAGCCGGCGAGCAGCGCCGCCGTCCCCAACGGATCGGCGACCGGTTCGGCGCTCCGGCCGATCCACCGTTCCCGGCCGGCGAGGGGGCGCAGCCCCGTGAACGACCGCCGCACCGCAGCAGGCAGGATCCATGTCGCCCCCAGCCGCTGGACGACGGCCGCCACCGCAGTGGCCGCCGACACGAAGCCGCGGGTTGCGAGGGCTCGGCCCAGCACCCATCTTCGGAGCCGCCGCGACGGTGTCGGATGTTGGGTGGCGATCTCCGCGCGGGCACCTTCGAGGACCCGGCCGTAGGGTGTCAGACCCGGACAGACCGCCTCACAGGCTCGGCAGCCGAGACAGAAGTCGATGATCTCGACGAAGACGTCGTCCACCTCGGCGAACCCTTCCAGGACGGCCGACATCGCCATCAGCCGCCCCCGGGGCGACGCCGTCTCCAGGCCGGTGAGGCGGAAGGTGGGACAGTGGGGGAGGCAGAGGCCGCACTGCACACAGGTCGCCAGCTCGACACGGGTGGGGGCTTCGGCGGTGACGTATCCCATCATCGACCTCCCGGCAGGCGACCCGGGACGAGCACATGGGCGGGATCGAAGGCGGCCATCAGACGTCGCTGCAACGTCAGGCCCGTCGGCGGAGTTCCCCACGGGTCGACCGTCTCGTAGATGCGGTCGTCGTCGGCGTCCTCCAAGACGAAGGCACCTCCCATCTCCTCCGCCCAGCCTCGCAGCTCCGCCACCGCCTCGGGATCGAACCTCCCGGCACAGCGGATGTGGCCGACGCCGTGTTCGGCGACGAACGACCAGCCCGCCGGGAGCCGCCCGATCCCGTCGGGCACGAGCGCCGGCGGCACCCTCAAGGACCACACCGTCTCGCCGGAAGGGGGGTCGGGCCAGACGAAACCCTCGGTGACCGCCCCGCCGACACGCTCGGCTTCGGACCGCACCTCCGCTTCGGTCCCGGCCAGGTAGGCGTAGGCACCGTCGGGGGTCTCCAGCAACGCCACCGGTCGGAACAGCGTCTCGGCGGCACGGACCGGGTCGTCGACGGCCACCGTGGCGGACCCTCCGGACAGAGGCCACAGTTTGAAGCACACCGAGACGACGACGCCGAGGGAACCGAACGACCCGGCGACGAGACGGGGCAGGTCGTAGCCAGTGACGTTCTTCACGACCCGGCCACCGCCCCGGACCACCCGCCCGTCACCGGTGACGATCGTCACCTCCAACAGCCGGTCCCGGGTGGGACCGTACCGGAGCCGCCGGTACCCGGAGATGGCCGCCGCCACGATCCCGCCGACCGTCGCCGGACCTCCCCACTCGGGGAGGGCGGCGGTCTGGCCCCGGTCGGCGAGCATCGCCTCGACGGTGTCCACCTTGGCGCCGGCCTCGACGACCAGGGTCAGATCGTCGGGTTCCCAGGCGACGACACGGTCGAACGCCGAGGTGGACACGACGATGTCGGGGGCGACCCGGTGCCCGATCCCCTGGTGGGTTCCCCCGCCCCAGACGAGCACCCGGGCCCGCACGTCGCTGGCCGCCTGCATCACGGCCGCCAACTCGTCGACCCCGGACGGGGCGAGGACCGTCTCGGCGGGGGGGACGACAGCGGCCAGCTCGGCGGAGGCACGGGTGAACGACCGGAAGGCGTCGGCGACGCTCACAGGACCCACCTCAAATCCATGCCCCTTCGGGGATGGGCCGACCGAAGTCGAAGCACCGGGACCCGGCCGGGAGGACCTTCTCGGGGTTGAACCGTCCTTCCGGGTCGAAGGCCTCTTTGATGCGGGCCTGGGCGTCGAGGTCCACCGGAGTGAACATGAGGTGCATGAGGTCGCGCTTTTCCTTGCCGATCCCATGCTCGCCGGACAGGACCCCTCCGTTGCGGACGCACAGTTCGACCAGTTCGTCGGCGGCGGCGTGGACCCGTTCGAGCGCCCCCGGTTCCGACGCGTCGAACATCATGAGAGGGTGGAGGTTTCCGTCCCCGGCGTGGAACACGTTCATCATCGTCAGCCCGTACCGTTCACCGATCTCATACACCTCCCGCATCGTCTCCACCAGCTTGGTGCGGGGCACCACCGTGTCGTGCAGGTAGTAGTCGGGAGCCGCCTGGGCGACGGCGCCGAACGCCGACTTGCGCCCTTTCCACAACAGCGCCCGCTCGGCTTCGTCCCGGGCGAGGCGGATCTCCCGGGCTCGGTGCTCGGTGGCCACCGCCCGGATCACGTCGGCTTCCGCTTCGACCGCCGGGGTGTCGCCGGTCACCTCGGCGAGGAGGATGGCGGCGGCGTCGGTGGGGAGCCCCGCCCCCAACCAGTTCTCGACGGCCTGGGTCATCCGCTGATCCATCATCTCCAGGGCGGCGGGGACGAGTCCGGCGGCGATGACGCCGGAGACGGTGGCGGCGGCGTCCTCCACCGAGTCGAAGGTGATCAACAGGGTGCGGACGTCCGGCGGGTTGGGGGTGAGGCGGACCAGCGCCTTGGTGACGATCCCCAGGGTGCCTTCGGAACCGACGAGGATTCCCCGAAGGTCGAGGCCGATCGGGTCGGGCGCCTTGCCGCCGACGACGAGAACGTCGCCGTCGGCGAGGACCACCTCCAGCCCGAGGACGTGGTTCACCGTGGAGCCCTCCGCCAGGCAGTGGGGTCCGCCGGAGTTGTTGGCGACGTTGCCGCCGATGGTGCAGGCCGACTGCGACGACGGGTCGGGGGCGAAATGCAGACCGTACGGCTCGGCGGCGCGTGACAGGTCGAGGTTGATCACTCCGGGACCCACCCAGGCGCAGCGGTTGGCGGCGTCGATCTCGAAGATCTGGTTCATCCTGGTGGTGGCGACGACGACGCCGCCACCCAGGGGGACCGCCCCGCCGGCGAGCCCGGTTCCCGCCCCACGAGGGACGACGGGGACCCCGTGACGGGCGGCGATGCGGACGATCTCGGCGACCTCTTCGGTCGTCTCGGGGAGGGCAACGACCGTGACCTCCCCCCGGTACACGCCGGCGTCTTTGCCGTAGAGGTAGCGATCCAGTCCCGAGGCGAGCACCCGATCCGTTCCGAGCAGCCCGATGAGGTCGGTCTGGAGGCTCATCCCCGGCAGCCTACCGCGACGCCCAACACCCGTATCACTCCGTCGTCTCCACCGCTGACGGGACGGCGACGAGCTCGGCCACGCGGACTCGGCAGGTGATCCCCCACTCGATCACCTCGGGTCGGACGGCTTCCCTTCGATCCCCCGACCCTTCGTCGGGCAAACGAGATAGGACTGCTGGTGCTGTCCGACGCCGACATCGGCGCCCTGATGCCCCTCCCCTCACGCTTCCTCGGCCGCCGGACTCCCGTGGTGGCCGGCACCGTCACCGCGGTCCTCATCGCGGTCGGGACCTCCGTGGGTGGCTTCTATCGCCATCCCCAGCTTGTACCTCATAGGCAGTTCCGCCTGATCTCACGAATCGCTTGCTGTGAGCAATGGCAACAAGCGAATCGCTCCTTTAGGATCCCCAGGAACGACCGGTCCGCGCGGAGAGAGCATGGAGCTACGACCCGAGATCATCACCCCGCCACCTGGGCCCAAGAGCCTCGACATCCTCGCCCGAGCCTCGAAGCTGGCCCACCGTCGCCTCGGACCCCAGCAGTCGGTCCCCTTCGTCCTGGACCGAAAAGACGGGTGGTTCCTCTACGACGTAGACGGCAACAGCTTCGTGGACATGGTCACCGGATGGGGTAGCACGGTACTCGGCGCCAACCACCCCGAGGTTGCCGAGGCGGTCCTTGCGGGGCTGCGACGGTACTCGCTGGAAAACACCGACTACGTCTACGCCGAACCGCTACTCACCCTGGCTGAGCGACTGATCGGCCTCGCCCCCGCCTCGTTGTCCCGGGTGGCCTACGAAGTCAGCGGCACCGAAGCGGTGGAGACCGCCGTCAAGCTCATGCGCGAAGCCACAGGACGGCCTTTCGTCATCGCCTTCTTCGGCCAGTACCACGGCGAGAGCTACACGGGACAGGCACTGTCGGCACAACGTTCCGACTTCTCCCCGCGGATGCGCCACCTCACCCCCGGCTACCTCCACGTTCCGTTCCCCCACCCGTTCCGCTGTCCTTTCCACCGAGAGACGGCGACCTGTGACGGCACCTGCGTGGTCGATTACATCGAACATCACCTCACCTTCCACCTCGTCTCACCCGACGAGATCGCCGGCGTGCTGCTCGAGCCGATCCTCGGCGAAGGCGGGGTCCTCGTCCCCCCGGACCCGTTTTGGGATGCACTCACCGACCTCTGCCGGCGCAACGGGTGGCTCCTCTGCCTCGACGAGGTGGAAACGGGGTTTGGGCGTACCGGGCAGATGTTCGCTGCCGAGCACTGGGGGGTGGAACCCGATCTCATGTGTCTCGCCAAAGGGTTGTCGGGGGGTGGCCTACCTCTCGGGGCAGTGCTCATGAGCGACGCCGTGGCCGAGGCGGCCCAGGCCGTGAACACCGGCGGAACCTGGGCGGGTCAGCCCGCCGCCTGTCTCGGCGCGCTCGCTGCCCTCGACGTGTTCGAGCGCGACGACGTCCTGGGGAACGTTCGACGACTCGAGACGATCGCCGAACGGTGTCTCGGACCCCTGGGAGATCTCGAGGCTGTGGGTGAAGTTCGCATCAAGGGCCTCTACATCGCCATCGACATGGTCACCGATCCCATCACCAAGACCAGGGCTCCGCACCTGGCGAGGGCCATTCACGACCGCATGGTGCAACGCGGGATCGTCGGGATCGAGGACGGGGTCTCCCACTACCGGGTTCTCCCCGCCCTCAACATGGATCCCGAACTCTTCGAGTGGTCGATGCATACTCTCGCCGACACCGTGCGAGAAGTCGGCGCCGAAGGTGATGGGCCGCACAGATAGGAGGCAGCCGTGACGACCAATCCCACTCCCTCCTCCGCTCCCCCGGCGGCGGCCCTCGACGAGATCGACAAGATCCTGATCCGGGAACTGCAACAGGACGGCCGCGCTTCCTACGCGGCCCTCGGCCGAGCCGTGGGCCTGTCACCGGCGGCCTCACGTGTACGGGTCCAGCGTCTCCTGCGCGAGCGCATCATCGAGATCGTGGCCGTCACCAACCCCCTAGCCCTCGGGTTCGAAACGATGGCGATGCTCGGGATCGAAGTCGACGGCGACGTCCGCGAGGTAGCCCGATCCATCGACCCCCTCCCTGAAGTCTCCTACGTCGTGATCGCTGCAGGACGGTACGACCTGCTGGTAGAGATCGTCTGCGATCGAGCCGACGACCTCTTCCCCTTCGTCAACGAACGCATCCGTAGCCTCCCGGGCGTCCGGCGCGCCGAGATCTTCACCTATCTCGAGGTCGAGAAAGAGACCCACACCTGGGGAGCTCGCTGACGGTTCGCTTGTGCTTATCGCAGATTCTTGAGCGAATCGGTTGCGAGCATAGGGAACCTACACCATAATCGACGGCCCATCGGTGTGAGAGAGAGGTGAGCACCGTGAGACGCATGACAACGCTCGCAGCCCTGGTCGGCCTGGTCGCGGCGGCCTGCGGAACGCCGACGACGACCACCACGACCCCACCGTCGACTCAGCCCGCGGCGCCCCAACAGACGACGACCACTCCACCACCCTCCACCTCCCCTCAGGAGTCTGAAGCCCCCGGCAGCGTGGTGTTCTTCGGGTATGAAGACTCTTTCCTGCCCGACGTCCTCCAGCCGTTCGAGGCCCGAACCGGCATCCAGGTGGAGACTCCCGCCTTCGCCGACGAAGACGAGACCGAAGCCAAACTCCGGGCCGGTTTCCAAGCCGACGTCGTCGAACTGTGTTCGGGAGAAGCAGGCTCGATGATCGAAGCCGGCCTGCTCCAACCGATAGACACCTCACGTATCGAAGCCTGGGACCAGATCTTTTCGAGCTTCAAAGAGGGGGAAGACGTCATCGACGACCAGGGCAACGTCTGGATCGTTCCCCTCCAAGGTGGCCCCTTCGGCATCGTCTACCTGGCCGACGAAGTCGAACCCATCACCTCGTACCAGCAGCTCTTCTTCGGCGATTACGAAGGTGACATCGCCGTTTCCGAAGAACCGGTGAGCACGATCTGGGACATGGCGATGGCGCTCGGCTACGGCCCGCAAGTCGACGACATCACCGACGATCAGGTCGTGGAGGCGGTGGACGCCCTCATCGCGACGGACCGTATCCGCACCACATGGTCAGAAGACGGCGACCTCATCCAGCTCCTCGCCACCGGAGAGGTCGTCGCGGCGGCACACGCCACCCCCGACATCGCCGAGGCGCTCCAGGAAGAAGGCATCAACGCCGTCTATGTGGCGCCGAGCGAAGGCCAGATTCTCTGGAAGTGCGGCCACGGGATCTCCGCCAACGCCAAGAACCTGGACGCAGCCTACGCCCTGATCAACCACTACCTGGATCCCGAGATGCAGCTCGTGTTCGCCGAGGAGTACGGATACATGGCTTCGAACTCGGCGATCCTCGACGTCGCTCCCCCTGAGCTCGTGGAAGAGCTCCGACTCGACGACCCCGGGGCCATCGACCAGGTGACCATCCCCGAAGGCTTGCCCGAAAACGAGGAATTCTGGGACGACCAATGGCAGCGCTTCGCCGGCTGACCTGAATCGGGACAACAAATGGCCTCGATTTCGACGATCCACGCGGGGACCGGAACTCCCGGTCCCCGCGTGTTCCACCTGGGCTCCACGCTCCGACGCCGCCTCGCCACGACGCTGCGATCAGCGTTCCTTCTCTTCGTCGGTTTCGTGCTGTTCGGGCCGGTCATCATCCTCGCGGCCTTCAGTCTCAACGACTCGATCATCCTCGGCTTTCCATTCAAAGGGGTGACGCTGTCCTGGTACGTCGAAGCCGTCAACGAGCCCGACATCTGGTCGTCGTTGCGGGCTTCCCTTCAAGTAGCGGTGATCGTCACCCCGATCTGCCTCCTGCTCGGACTGACATCCGCGATCGCCCTGACCCGCTTTCGTTTCCGGCTACGGGGCCCCGTCACCGCGTTCGTGGCACTTCCCCTCGTCATCCCCTGGCTCATCATCGGCGTCGGCAGCCTGCTGTTCTTCTCGGCAACCGGTATGAAACTCAGCCTCCTCACGGTCGGCATCAGTCACGTGGTCATCGCCTTCCCCCTCGTGACGGTGCTGCTGTCTGCTCAGTTGTACCGGCTCGATCCCCATCTCCATGAGGCAGCGCTCGACCTCGGCGCCACCGAGCCAGAAACCATCCGTCTCGTCGTCCTTCCCCTCCTTGTTCCCACCCTCGCCGCCTCGGCGATCTTCGTGTTCAGCTGGTCGTTCAACAATTTCATCGTGTCGTTCTTCACCGCTGGTTTCGAGAACACCTTCCCCATCTGGGTGTTCTCGACCCTGCGGCGTGCCCGGGACCTCCCGATGGTCAACGCCATCTCCACCCTCATCTCCGCCGTTCAAGTGACCGTCGTGATGGCAGCGTGGCAGGTCCTTCGGCGGGCGATGGACAAACGAGGCCAGGACATCCGCGAGATCGTGGCGGGATCATGAACGGCAGCGTCACTCCCCCCGGCATCGACGAAGAGCCTCTGGCACTGGAGACCACCTACGCCGGCAAGCCCCGTCGCCAGCGACGACTCGCACCCCTCCTCTACCTGGCCGGCCCCGTCGGGGTCCTGGCGGTGTTCTTCGCCGGCCCGCTGGGCATCCTCGCCGTGTACTCCTTCCAAGAGCGCTCCCGCACCGGAGATGGCTCCTGGACCCTGCTCAACTACATGGCGGCCCTCCAGCCTCGCTACGTGGAGACAGCACTCGATACCCTGATCATCGCCGTCATCTCCATGGCTGTGCTGCTGGCCATCGCCTACCCCCTCGCCTACCTCATCGCCTTCAAGGTCGGCCGATGGGAGGTCCCGCTCCTCCTGGCCCTGGCCCTTTCCGACGAGCTCAACCCGCTCATCCGCATCTACGCATGGCGGACCATCCTCGGCCGCAACGGTGTCGTCAACACGATCCTCCAACAACTCAACCTGATCGATGAGCCCCTCGACTGGCTTATCTTCACCAAGTTCTCCGTCGTCGTGGTGCTCACCGCATCATGGCTGCCCTATGCCGTCATCCCCCTCTACGCGGCGATGAAAACGATCGACAGGCGTGTCCTCGAGGCGGCACGGGATCTCGGTGCAGGGTGGTGGACGACGTTCCAGAAGGTGGTGTTCCCCCTCACCGCCGCCGGCTTCTTGGCGACCATCGTGATCGTGTTCATCCCGATCATCTCCGATTTCGCTGCTCCCGCCCTCGTCGGCGGGAAGAGTGGCCGCATGCTGGCGTCGGTGATCGAAGACCTGTTCCTCGGGCGCGGGCAATGGGGTATCGGGTCGGCCCTCACCTTCGTCCTGCTCGCCGCCTCTGGATTCGTTGTCTGGCTTTCCTACAAGATCACCGACATCTCCAAACTGGACACCAGTCGATGAACGACGCCCCCTACGCGCTCGAACTGAGAAAGGTCACGAAGCGATTCGGCGACATCGTCGCCGTCGACGGCATCGACCTCCAGGTTCCTCAGGGCGAGTTCTTCTCCCTCCTCGGACCGTCCGGGTGCGGGAAGACCACCACACTACGAATGATCGCGGGTTTCGAGGAGCCCACCGAAGGGACGTTGCTCTTGGCCGGCAAGGAGGGCAACGAGATCCCGCCCTTCCGACGGAACACGAATCTCGTGTTCCAGTCGTACGCGCTGTTTCCCCACATGACGGTGTTCGAGAACGTCGCCTTCGGGCCTCGAAGAGCCCGACTCCCCGAGCCAGAGGTTCGTGAGCGGGTGATGGCCGCGCTGGAAACGGTCAGAATGGCCGGGCTTGCGGAGCGCCTTCCCCGGTCGTTGAGCGGTGGGCAACGGCAACGGGTCGCGCTCGCCAGGGCACTCGTCAACCGGCCCGCGGTGTTGCTCCTGGACGAACCTCTCGGAGCCCTCGACCTGAAGCTACGAAAGGAGATGCAGCTCGAGCTCAAACGGATCCAGCGGGAGGTCGGGATCTGCTTCGTCTACGTCACCCACGACCAGGAGGAGGCGATGACGATGTCGGATCGCCTGGCCGTGATGAACGAGGGCCGTATCGAACAGATCGGTACGCCGGAGGAGGTGTATCACCGCCCTGCCACCCGCTTCGTGGCCGAGTTCATCGGCGAGGCGAACATTCTCGAAGCCACCGTGGATCGGGTCGAGGACGGATCTCCGGTCCAGGTGTCGATCGAGGACGGGACCACGACGACGGTCGCTTCATGCAACGAGGCCGATTGCGAGGTGGGCAGCCGCGTGCTCGTGGTGCTCCGCCCCGAGCATCTTCAACTCCATCGCAGCCGACCCGAAGACCTACCGGCGACCGAAGGGAGGGTTGCCGAGGTGATCTTCCAGGGTTCGGTGATCAGGTTCGTAGTCGAACGGCTCGCCGGTGGGACGCTCACCGTGCTCGACACCACCGCCACTCCCCACCGGGCGGCGCCTGGTGACGGCGTGTGGGTGAGCTGGCTCCCCGAGTGGGCACATGTCGTGTCGAGTTCCGATCTATGATATGACGCCGTTGTATGACGGTGTTATATTAACTCTATGACCGCTTGCTCCACGCCCCTCTGGTGGGATGCCGTCACCGGCTACACCCCCCGTACACGGCTCGAAGGAGACGTCGACGCCGACGTGGCTATCGTCGGGGCGGGCTACACGGGTCTGTGGACGGCCCACTACCTCCTCGAAGAGGATCCGGCACTCCGCATCGTCGTGGTGGAGCGCGACCACGTGGGATACGGAGCGTCGGGCCGCAACGGAGGATGGTGCTACGACGGCTTCGCCGCCTCCCTCGAGCGCATCGAACGGGAGTCGGATCTGCAAACCGCCCGGCGCTTCGCAGCCGCCCTGCGCGCCTCGGTGGATGAGGTCGGTCGGGTGGCAGACCAGCTCGGCCTCGACATCCACTACCGCAAGGGCGGGAGCATCGAATTCCTCCGTAACAGGGGCCAGCTCGCGCGCGCCGAAGCCGACGTCGCCGCCGCCCGGCGCTACGGATGGACCGACGATGAGCTCCGGGTGGTGGGCCCCGACGAGGCGCTGGACATCGCCCGGGCATCCGGCGTGCTGGGTGGGCTCGTGTCCGCCCACGCTGCTGCCATCCAGCCGGCGCTGCTGGTCCACGGACTGGCGGACGTGTTGGAGCGCAGGGGGGTCCGGATCTTCGAGAACACCCCGGCGACAAGTCTCCAGCGGGAACGGGTCGACACGCCGACAGGGACGGTACGGGCCCCGATGATCGTCCAGGCGACCGAAGGCTACACAGCCCGGATGCCCGGGCTCAAGAGACGTCTCGTACCCCTCTACTCACTCATGATCGCCACCGAACCCCTCTCGGACGCCCTGTGGAGCGACATCGGCCTCGCCGACCATCAGCTCTTCTCCGACTATCGGCACCTCGTCATCTACGGCCAGCGCACCATGGACGGACGGATCGCCTTCGGAGGCCGAGGAGCTCCCTATGACTACGGCTCCCGGATACGAGACGGCAACTCCTTCCAGGCATCCGATTTCGAATACGTGCGCCTCGCATTGGTCGACCTGTTCCCTCAGCTCGAAGGGGTCACCATCACACACCGTTGGAGCGGCGTGCTGGGTGTGAGCCGCGACTGGTACCCGAGGGTCGTCATCGACCGCCGGGCCGGTATCGCCTGGGCGGGCGGATACGTCGGCTCGGGAGTCGCCGTATCCAACCTGGCCGGACGGACCCTGGCTCAGCTCGTGGTCGGACACGATGGCGAACTCACCTGCTTCCCCTGGGTCAACCGATCCATGCGGGAATGGGAACCGGAGCCGTTCAGATGGCTCGGCATCAACGGGGCTCTCGCCGTGATGAAGAGCGCGGACCGGGTCGAGGCGAGGACAGGGAAGCCAGCCCATCGGGCTGAACTCCTGTGGCGGCTCGTTGGATGAACACCGAGGAGATGGATCAGACGGATATGCAATCCCCCACCCCCACCTTCGCAACGATCGAAACCCTCTCGCGCCAACTCCGATCCCTCGGGATTCGCGAGGGCTCAGATCGGGGATCGCCGCACACCAGCTACGCGCCGGTCCTCGAAACCAGCGACCTCGAAGTCGGGTTGTGGACCTCCACCGAGGGTGGGTGGCCGATCACGAACCGCGAAGACACCGAGATCGTGTACATCCTCTCCGGGCGCGCCCGGATCACCACCGAGGGTGCAGGCTCGCGAGACGTCGGGCCAGGAGACCTGTTCGTACTCCCCGCGGGATGGACGGGTCGATGGGACATCCTCGAACCAGTCGAGAAGCTGTACGTGACGATCCCTCGAGGACAGGAGAACTGACATGGGTCTGCAAGGACCGAAAACTGCTGAATGGTTCGAGCGGGCGAAACACGCCCTCGTCAACGGCGTGTCCAGCGGATGGCGCCACTGGGGAGACGACGACACCCTCGTCCTGGCCCGGGGAGACGGCGCCTACGTCTACGACTCGGACGGTAAGCAGTACATCGACTACCACAACGGGTTCGGGCCGGTGATCCTCGGGCACGGACACCCGGCAGTCGTCGAAGCCGTGACGAAGGCGGTCGCCGCCGGCACCACCTTCGCCTTCACCCAGGAACGGGAAGTGAGCGCGGCTGAGACCGTGAAGGCGGCAGTGCCGTGGATCGAACAGCTCCGCTTCACCAACACCGGGACCGAGGCGACCATGCACGCGTTGAGACTGGCCCGGGGATACACCGGCCGTGACATCATCGTCAAGTTCGAAGGCAACTACCACGGCGCCCACGACTACGTCCTCTACTCCACACCGAGCTCACCGGTGGAAGCCCTCGGGTCACGGTTCCGACCCGTTCCCGCCCCCACCACGTCGGGAATCCCAGACGGAGTCGTGACGGTGGTCCGCACCCTCCCTTACAACGACCTCGAGGCTGCCGAGCGTCTGTTCGCCGACGAGGGTCGACGAATCGCCGGGGTGATCGTGGAGCCGATGTTGGGCAACGTCATGGGCATCCAACCCCGGGAAGGCTTCCTGGAGGGACTGCGCCGACTGTGCGACACCTACGGTTCGATCCTCATCTTCGACGAGGTCAAGACCGGGTTCCGGATCGCGGTGGGTGGTGCCGCCGAGGCCTACGGTGTCATCCCCGACGTCGCTTGCTTCGCCAAGGCGCTCGGCAACGGGGTCCCCGTGGCAGCCATCGGCGGCCGGGGACCCGTCCTCGACGGCTGGCGGGACGGCGGCATCGCCCAGATGGGCACCTACTGCGGTAACGGCGTCGCCGTCGCCGCCGCCGAGGCCACGGTCGGGGAGCTGCTCACCGGCAAACCGCTCGCTCGTCTCGAACGGGTCGGTCGCGCCCTCATGGAAGGGACAGCGAAGATCCTCGCCGACCGCGGTGTGGACGCCTTCGTCCTGGGGAAGCCGGGAATGTTCGGCTTCTATTTCGGCGAGTCGGCTCCCCACGACTACCGGGGGACGGCCGACCACGACGCGGACCTCTACGAGAAGCTCACCATGGCGATGATCCGCCGGGGGGTGCTCCCCCATCCCGACGCCCTTGAACCGTGGTTCCCGAACGCGGCGCTGTCCGACGAGGACGTGGCGACGACCCTCATGGTGTTCGAAGAGTCCCTCGACGAAGCCCTCGGTCGGTAGATGCCGATTCGGATCGACGTCGAGCGGCGGCGACAGGAGATCGCCGAGGCGACCTTCGCCGTTGCCGCCCGGGAAGGAATCCAGGCGGTGACCCTCCGCTCGGTCGCCGCGGAGCTGGGGGCGTCGACCACCGCCATCACCAACTACCTGCCGACCCGGGCCGAGCTGCTGGTCAACGCCGTCGACCAGATGGGTCGTGAATGGCTGGAGGAGCTGGAAGAGATCAGGGCGGGGACCCGTGGCCCCGACGCTCTGCGCCGGTTGATGACCGCGGCCGTCACCTGGGATGCCGACGAGTATCTCCGGTGCGCGTTCTGGGTGACGTTGCTCGCCGAGAAGGGCCGCGACGAGCGCATCGACGCGCAGTTGACCGAAACGTCGAACCAGGTGAGGGCGGTCATCGAGGAGGTCGTGGCCGAATGCGGCCATCCCCGACCCGGAACCGCCGCCGACATGCTGTTTTTGGTTGCCCAGGGTGTGTTCGTGTCGATCGTCGAGGCTCCCACAGAGTGGACCCCCGACCGGGTCGTGGCAGCCGCTGGCCTGGCGGTGGACGCCGTCCTCGGGCCAACCTGACCCCACCAGGTGCAGGAGCACGGGGAGACCGCGAGATCGTGCGCACGACCGGGCCAAGCGGTACACGCCGTGTGCACAACGCGCGTATCTCCCCGGACAACAACGCGCAAAAGTGCCCGGTCCGTACAACGCGCAACCCGCCAACTCATGCACCCGGAAGGGGGTCAGTCCGGACGGCCCCAACCGCCGCCGCCGGGGGTGCGCACCAAAAGCCGATCCCCGGGACGCACCTCCAGGGTCACCTTGCCGGGCAGGCGCTCCGGCGGGCGGCCGGGCCGGATCAGCCAATCCTCGCCGCAGGCGCCCGGCTCACCTCCGTGGAGACCCCACGGGGCGTGGCGGCGACGCTCCCCGAGCAGCGACACCACCGCCGGCTCCCCGAATTCGATCTCACGCTCGATCCCGTCGCCGCCCCGGAACCTCCCCGCGCCGCCCGAACCACGGCGGATCGTGTAACGGGTCACCCGGAACGGATAGTGGACCTCCAGGGACTCGATCGGTGTGTTCTTCGTGTTGGTCATCCCCGTGTGGATGCCGGACTGCCCCGGTTTCGTCGGCCGCCCTCCCTGACCGCCGCCGACGGTCTCGTAGTAGGCGAACCGGTCGTTGCCGACCAGCACGTTGTTCATCGTCCCCTGCGACGCCGCCGGGACCCGGTCCGGAGCCGCCTGGGCGAGGGCCCCCAACAGGACGTCGGCGATCCGCTGACTCGTCTCCACGTTCCCGGCGGCGACGGCCGCCGGAGGGCGGGCGTTCACGATGGTCCCTTCGGGAGCGATCAGGCGCACCCGTCGGTAGCACCCGCCGTTGGTGGGGATCGTCGGATCGGTGGCGACCCGGACCGCGTAGTAGAGACACGACCGGGTCACCGCTTCGACGGCGTTGAAGTTCGCCGGGATCTGGGGGTCGCTGCCGGTGAAGTCGGCGGTGAGGGTGTCACCGTCGATCGTCACCGCCACCCGGATGCGTACGTCCCGATCCCCCCACTCCATGACGTCCTCGAACCCGAACGTCCCATCGACCAGTTCGGCGAGGGCCGCCGCCATCCGCCGCTCGCCGTACGAAAGCAGCGCCGACGCGAGCCGATGGAACCCCTCCACGCCCTCCCGTCGAGCCATCTCGGCGAGGCGTCGAGCGCCCACCTCGTTCGCTCCGAGCTGCGCCGAGAGGTCCCCGAGACGTTCCGCCGGTGTCCGGGTCGCCTCCAGGAACGGCTCGAGGAACTCGGGCAGCCAGGCGCCGTCACGCACCGCCGGCATGGGGGACACCCGGATCCCCTCCTGGTCGACGGTCGTCGCGTGCACCGGCATCGAACCGGGTGCCTCACCCCCGACGTCGGCATGGTGGGCCCGGTTGGCCGCCCAGCCGACGAGCTGTGACCCCAAGAACACCGGGCGGACCAACGTCAGGTCGTTCAGGTGGGTGCCGCCGGCATAGGGGTCGTTCACGGCGTACTGGACGCCCGGCTCGGCCCCGAACCGTTCCAGCACCGCCGCCACCGAAGCCGGCATCGACCCCAGGTGGACGGGGATGTGCTCGGCCTGGGCGAGCATCTCACCGTCGGCCACGAACACCGCCGCCGAGCAGTCCATTCGCTCCTTGATGTTGGGCGAATAGGCGGTCCGACGCAGGACCGCACCCATCTCGTCGGCGATCCCGGCCAGGCGGTTCCGAGCCACCTCCAAGGCGATCGGGTCGATCACCAGGTCACCTCCAAAGCCCCGGACGGATGCAGCAGTCCCCGTTCCCCGGGAGCCAGGTAGATCGTGGCTTCCCCTTCGGTGACGACACACGGCCCGACCACCTCGTCACCGGGCCTCATCCCCGGCCGCCACCACACCTGGGCGGTCGTCGTCCCCTCGGAGGTGACCACCGTCCGCTCGGGGAGCCGGGCGTCACCCTCCGGCCGATGTTCGGGGAGACGCTCCCAGGAGAGGGCCGCCTGCCCGACGGCGGCCGCCCGCACCGTCACCGCCTCGATGGGGTCGTCGGGACGGGAGAAGCCGTTGCGAGCGGCGTGGGCCCGGTGGAACCGTTCCGCCAGCACCTCCCAGCCTTCCCCGGCCCGGTACGGGACGGTGGTCTCGTGGGACTGGCCCAGATACCGGACATCCACCGACGTCTCCACCCGCACCGGCGGGCTTCCCGACCGCTCCGTCAACCGTCCGACGACCTCTGCGGCGACATCTGAGACCGCGCGGTCCAGGAGGTCGGCCTGGGCGGGGGTGAGGAGCACACTGCGGGCGGCGTCTTGACGGGGTGGGCTCAGCAGCAACCCGAGGGCCGAGAACACCCCCGCGTACGGTGGCACCACCACCCCCGCCATCTCGAGACGACGGGCCAAGGCGGAGGCGTGGAGTCCGCCGGCCCCGCCGAACGCCACCAACACGGCGGAGCGTGGATCGGCACCCTCCTCCACCGACACCGCCCGGATGGCCCGTTCCATGTGGGCTTCGACGACCTCCACCATCCCGAGGGCCGTCTCCACCGGGTCGAGACCCAAGCGCCCACCCAGCCGAGCCAGGGCGGCGACGGCGGCGTCGGGGCGGACCTGCAGGGACCCGGCGAGGCTCTCGGTGATCCTCCCCAGCGCCAGGTTCGCGTCGGTGACGGTCGGGTCGACCCCACCTCGCCCGTAGCAGGCCGGACCGGGGTCGGCCCCGGCGGATCGAGGACCCACCCGGAGGGCGTTCCCCGGGTCGGCCCAGCCGATGCTTCCCCCTCCGGCACCGACCGTGTGGATCGCCACCGACGGGAGCCGGACCACCTGACCTTCCACCGTCCGTTCGTACACGATCTCGGGCCGACCGTGTTCGACCCGGCAGACGTCCGTCGACGTGCCTCCCATGTCGAAGGAGACGATCCGGTGGTACCCGAGGGCCTGGCCCAAGGCGGCGGCGGCCACCACTCCCCCCGCCGGGCCCGACAGCAGGATCGCCGCCGCCAGCTCGGCGGCGTCGTCGGGGGTCATGAGACCGCCGCTCGAGCGCATGACGAGCAGACGTTCCGCCGGGTCGGGGACGACCCGGCGGCTCAGATGACGGAGATAGGCCTCCACCTTGGGACGGAGGTAGGCGTTCACCACCGTGGTGGAGGTCCGCTCGTACTCCCGGAATTCGGGTACGACCAGATGGGACGGGGCCACCGGCACCTCCCCCAGGGCCGACCGCACCCATTCGACGACCTGTGCCTCCCGGTCGGTGTCCCGGAACCCGTACAGCAGCGACACCGCCACCGCCTCGGGTCCCCGTCGCCGGATCTCGTCGGTGAGGTCGTCCACCCGGGCCGGATCCCATCCCAGCCGGGAGCGGCGGTCGACCAGCGGCGCCGGACGGTCGGCCAGCGGGTCGTACAGAGAAGGTCGGGCCTGGCGTCCGATCTCGATCAGGTCTTCGAAGCCGGCGTCGACGATCAGGACCGTGTCGGCGCCGTCCCGTTCCAACAGGGCGTTGGTCGCCACGGTGGTGCCGTGCACCAGCAGCGGCACCCGGGCGTCTCCGACCAGCAGCCGAGCTCCGGACTCGACCCCTACGCTCTGGTCGACCGTGGTGGAGGTCTTGGCGGCATGCAGCCTCGAACCGTCCCACCATGCCAGGTCGGTGAAGGTCCCGCCGACGTCCACCCCGAGGGTCATCGGCGGCGGCTACCCTCGACGTGGAGGTGCACCATGCCCGTACGAGTCGACGTCACCCCCAACCCCAACGCCCTCAAGTTCACGGTAGGCACCCCCGTCGGGGGCCCCAAGACCTTCGTGGCCGGCCAAGAGACCGACGACCCTCTGGCCGCCGAGCTCCTCGCCATCGATGGTGTGACCAGCATCTTCATGACCGCCGACTTCGTCACGCTCTCCAAGACCCCCGAGGCCGGCTGGGACACCATCACCCCGAAAGCCACCGAGATCCTAGAGAGGCACTTCGCCGGGTGACCGTCACGGCCCTCGGGGAGGCGGATCGACCTCGTTGCCGTCGCCGTCGAGCCACACCACCAGCGGCCAGGTGACCCCACCCGGGTCGACGACGCCGCCCACCACCCGCCAGCGTCCACCCACGGCGAACGTCTGGACGGTCCCGACCTCTCCGAAACGGGCGAACACCTCCGTCGCCGCGGCGACGACGTCGTCGGGGGCCTGGGCCGGTTCGCCGACACCGGCCGGGACCGACGGCGGAGTGAACGCAGACGGGGCAGGCAGGTCGAGGAGGGTGGGCGGATCGGTGGAGAGGTCGAACAGGAGGCGGAACGCCTGCGGGGGGATTCGACGGTATTCCTCGCCGGGGGCCGCCACCAGGCGGCCGACCACCGCCTGCACCGAGTACCGTCCGGCGCCGACGTCGCGTACCGACGAGACCGACACCCATTCGACGAAGGAACGGGTACCCGGCTGGGGACCGGGCAGGTCGGGGTCGACCAACACCGCAGAGCGGTCACCGCCACCGTCCGCCGTGAAGAGCTCCCGAAGCACCCATTCCGCGGCGCCGGCGGCGGCCCGTTCGAGGTCCTTCGACTCCACGGCCCGCAGGTCGGCTTCGGCCCACACCGGCGGGGGTGCGGTCGTCACCGTCGGAGGCGTCTCCGGCGCCAGCGTCGTCACCGTCGTCACCGTCGCAGCCGGAGCCTCCGTCGCCGGACCGCTCGGCGGCGACGGTCGCCCCGGCCAGGCGACGGCGGCGACCACCGCCAGCACCCCGACGATCCCCGCCCCCCAACGCAGGGTCGTCCGGCGCCGGGACTCCACCTCCGCCATCAGCTCGTCCCAGGGAATGTGCTCGAAGTATTCGTCGGGAGGGGGCTGTCGGTCGGTCACGGTTCGAACCTACGGAACCGGTGGCCGGGCGACAAGGGGGTCGAAGGTGCGGGAACCATCCGGGCTACGACTAACGTTCCCCTGCCGATGGCGATGAACCCAGACCCCCGACCCGGACGCTGGATCCTCCCCCTGGTGATCTTGGGGATGATCGCGTTCACCTACTTCTTCGTCCGGTCCCTGCCCGGCGACGACACTCCACCCCAGGCGATCGCCGCCGACAGCTCGGTCGCCACCACCACCTCGTCGACCCTCGCCACCACCTCCACCACGTCGACCACGCTCCCCCTCGACCCCGAAGTGAAGGCCTACCTGGACACCCTCGACACCCTGGTCGAACAGCTCACCGGGTTCCAGACGGAGATGGCCGCGGTCAACTCCGGGTTCGATGCCAAACCGCGCACGATCCCCTACCGGGAAGCGGAAGACCGCCTCTCCGCCCTCGCCGACAACCTCGAGACGTGGCGTGACGCCGTCGCCGCCCTCACCGCACCGCCGGCTCTGGAAGCCAACCAGGCCGTGATCCTCTCCGCCGCCGAAGAAGCCAACACCCAGGCCCACGAGGCGCTTCGCGGCCTGCGTCTGCCCCCACCCGACACCGGCGACATCCGCCGTGCCGCCGTCGCGGCCTTCGACGACGCAGTGGCGGAGTTCGAGCGGGCCGTCGGCCAAGCGAAGGTCGCCGCAGGGGCCGAAGCCTGACGTGGACGTCGACGTTCGGCGACCCGACCCCGACCAGCTCCACACCTTCCGGCACCTCCTCGGACTCGCCTTCGGGTTCGATCCCGACCCCGACGAAGAGAAACGGTTCCTCGAGCTCATCGAAGCGGAACGAACCCGGTGTGCCTTCGACGGCGACGAAATGGTCGGCACCGCCACCGCCTTCAGTCTCGACCTGACGGTCCCCGGCGGGACGGTGCCCTGCGCCGGCACGACGATGGTGACGACGAAACCCACCCATCGACGCCGTGGCATCCTCCGGGCGTTGATGGCCGCCCACTTCGACGAGGTCGTCGAGCGGGGAGAACCGGTCGCCGCGCTGTGGGCTTCCGATTCCGCCATCTACGGACGGTTCGGCTTCGGCCAGGCCAGCGAAGGGGTGGAGGTCACCGTCGCACGGTCCGAAGATCCGCTGCACCGCCTGGCCCCCGAACCCTCCCCCGTCGAGCTGGTGGACGTCGACACGGCCCGGAAGGTGTTCCCCGAGGTGTTCGAACAGGTGCGGGTCCGCCGGCCCGGCTGTTACGCCCGCAGTGCCGTCTGGTGGGAACACCGCCACTTCCACGACCCACGACAGCGCCGCGACGGCGGGACGCAGCAGCGTCTCTGCGTCACCCGCTCGAACGACGGCGAACCCACCGGGTATGTCCGCTACCGGGTCGAGGCGAAATGGGAGGAGCATCACGGCGCCGGTGTGCTCACGGTGCTCGAGCTCCAGGCGACCACCCCCGAGGCCGCGGCCGGGCTGTGGCGGTTCCTCCTCACCCACGACCTGATCGCCAAGGTCGTCGCCCATGACCGTCCGGTGGACGACCCGCTGTTCGAGCTCCTCGCCGCCCCTCGCCGCGCCCGGAGGGTGACGACCGACGCCCTGTGGCTTCGGATCTTCGACGTCCCCGCCGCTCTGGAGGCTCGCCGCTACCGAGGACCCGCATCGTTCGTGTTCGACGTCTCCGACCCGACCGGACGCAGCGGAGGGACGTTCCGGCTGGAGATCGACGAGGCGGGCCACGCCCGCTGCCGCCCCTCCCGGGGGCCGGTCGACCTCCGCCTCGACATCGAGGACCTCGGCTCGGCCTATCTGGGAGCGCCCCGCTTCGCCCGCTCCCTCCGTGCGGGTCGGCTCGACGGCGACCCGGCGACCGCCGTCCGGGCCGACATCGCCTTCACCTGGGATCCTCCGCCCTGGTGCCCGGAGGTGTTCTGATCCAACGAGCCTGGCGGGCCACTAGCGTTTCGGGCACAGTCTCGCCGAGCCGACCATGACGAAACAGTCCGAATACGTCCTCCGCACCGTCCGGGACCGGGGCATCCGGTTCGTCCGTCTCTGGTTCACCGACGTCCAGGGGTTCCTCAAGTCGGTGTCGATCAGCCCCCAGGAGCTGGAGACCGCCCTGGAGGAAGGCATGACCTTCGACGGGTCGGCCATCGACGGCTACGCCCGGGTGCAGGAGGCGGACATGCTCGCCATCCCCGACCCGTCCACCTTCCAGATCCTCCCGTGGCGCACCGAAGAGCCGGTGGGGCGGATGTTCTGTGACATCGTCACCCCGGACGGCCAGCCCTTCGAAGGCGACCCCCGCACCGTGCTGAAACGCAACCTGGAACGAGCCGCCGCCGCCGGATACACCTTCTACGTGGCCCCCGAGCTCGAATACTTCTACTTCGCCGACTCCGGACCCGAACCCAAGGTCCTCGACCACGGCGGCTACTTCGACCTCACCCCCCTCGACGTCGCCCACGAATACCGGCGCAAGACCATCAACGCCCTCGAGGAGATCGGGATCCCCGTGGAGCACTCCCACCACGAGGTGGCCCCCAGCCAGCACGAGATCATCGTCCGCTACACCGACGCCCTCACCATGGCGGACAACATCATGACGTTCCGCCTGGCGGTGAAGGAGGTGGCGTTGGAGCACGGGGTGTACGCCACCTTCATGCCCAAACCGTTGGAGCAACACGACGGTTCCGGGATGCACCTCCACATGTCCCTGTTCCGGGGCGAACGGAACGTGTTCGCCGGAGACGAAGCGGGAGAGCTGTCCGAGACGGCCCGCCGGTTCATCGCCGGGCTCCTCCGCCACGCCCGAGAGATGACCGCCGTCACCAACCAGTGGGTGAACTCTTACAAGCGCCTCGTCCCCGGCTTCGAAGCCCCCATCTACGTCTCGTGGGCCCGCAACAACCAGTCCGCCCTCGTCCGGGTCCCGACGGTGAAAGCGGGCAAGGCCGAGAGCGTCCGGGTCGAATACCGCTCCCCCGACGCAGCCTGCAATCCCTACCTGGTCCTCGCCGTGCTCCTCACCGCCGGGTTGGAAGGGATCGAACAGGGATACGAGCTGCCACCGGAAGTGACCCTGAACCTGCACGAACTCGACCGGGAAGACCGGGAGAAGATGGGCATCGAACGACTCCCCGAGACCCTGGCAGAGGCGCTCGACACGATGGAACGCTCCGACCTGGTCCGCAAAGCCCTCGGCGACCACGTCGTCGACTGGTTCGTCCGTAACCGCCGCAAAGAATGGGACCGCTATCAGCAGCACGTCTCCCGATACGAGCTCGAGACCTACCTGCCGATCCTGTGACCCTTCGATGGACGTCGCCCTCTACCCCGCCGACTGCTCCGACACCCTCGCTTCGGCGTTGACCGTCGCCGGGTTCGAGCCGAAACCGGTGGAGGACCTCGGCGACATCGACCCGACCCTCGCCGAACATTGGGGGGTCCTCGTGGTCGAGTTGGGCGACGAACCCCTCCGCCGCCTCCGCCAGATCACCCATCTCGCCGAAGGGTCTGGGGTTCCGATCCTCGTCGCCGTCGAACGGGACCAGCTCGCCCTCGTCGAGAACACCGACCAGATCGACGACCTCATCGTCGGGGTCCCCGACCCGACCGAGTTGGGGGTCCGGATCCGCCGCCTCCTCCGACACGCCGCCGACGACGAAGTCCTGACGTACGAGGACCTCGTGCTCGACACCAGGACCTACCAGGCGACCCTCGCCGGGCGCGGGATCGACCTCACCTACATGGAGTACGAGCTGTTGCGGTTCTTCGTCGCCAACCGCGGCAGGGTCTGGACCCGTGAACAGCTCCTGTCGAAGGTCTGGGGGTACGACTACTTCGGAGGTTCCCGCACCGTCGACGTCCACGTTCGCCGACTGCGGGCGAAACTCGGGGAGGAACGGGCGTGGATCACCACGGTGCGGTCGGTCGGGTACCGGTTCGGCTGACCCGGAAGCGACGCCCGGCCGTGGCGACCAACAGGCGGTAGATCCCCCGACCGACCCGGCCGTTCACGGGCGGCCCCAACGTCAGTTCGAACAGCCACCGCGCCACCGGCCCCGACCCGACCACGGCCGGGGCGGCACGGTGGAGCCAGGGCCGGCGGAGGGCCGACACGAAGATCCGCCCCACCCGATAGTGGTCCCCGAACCGTTCCTCGAGCAGGGACGGGTACCGCCGGAGAAGCGAAGGGTCCCCGTGGTGGAGGGCAGCGTCGATCGTCTCCGCCGCCAACCGGCCCGACCCGAGGGCGGCGGCGATCCCCTCCCCGGTGAAGGGGTTGACGGTCCCCCCGGCGTCGCCCACCGCCAACCAGTTGGGTCCGGCCTCGGGGGTGATGCCCAACCCCGCCGGGAGGATGCCGCCCCGGGGACGTTCCCGGGGTTCGGGGCGCAGGCCCCAGTCGTCTGCCGCCGAGAGGACGAAACGACGGTAGAGAGGCATCGTCTTCACACCCCGCCACCGGCCGGCCGTCGTCAGGGCGATCACGCCCACGTTGGCAGTCCCGTCCCCGACGGGGAACACCCATCCGTACCCGGGGACGGGTCGACCGTCGTCGTCTGTCAGCCCGAGCCGGCACTCCAGGAACCGGTCGCCGGAACGAGAACTCACGTGGTAGGCACGGACGGCCACGCCGAGGGGGAAACGGCGGTCCCGGACGGTGCCCGCCGCCCGCCCGAAGGGGGAGGAAGCTCCGTCGGCGATCACCACGTACCGGGGTGTCCGCAGCTCACCCCCCACGTCCACGGCCAGGCGCCCGTCCCGCCACACCGGACGGGCGGCCACCCCTTCCACCACTTCGACGCCGCGTCTGCGGGCCTCGGCGACGAGGCCGGCGTCGAGACGGAACCGGGGGACGACGACGCCGCGTCGGGGGAGGCCGGGCCGGTGTGGCCACCGCATCTCCTGGCTGCGGCCCCGGTGGACGAGACGGAGACCGTCCACCGGGTGGCCGTCCGACGTCGTCTCCTCCACCCCGATCCGCTCCAGCTCCGCCAGGGCGGCCGGGGTGAGGCCGTCGCCGCAGGCTTTGTCGCGAGGGAACCGGGACCGGTCGACGATGGTGACGTCGTATCCGGCGTCGGCGAGGACGATCCCGGCGGCCGAACCGGCCGGTCCGGCACCTACGACGAGCACCGTGCTCATCGACCTGCCCGCCGCCGGGTGCCGTCAGGGACGTCGTGCACGGACCAGGGTGTCGATCGCCTCGCGGACCCCTTCGTCGGTCTCCACGGCCCGGACCACCCTCTCCGCCTTGACGATCGTCAACGGCTCCAACTCGAAGGCGATCTCGTCCGGTGTGTAGTGGACCTCGGGGTCGGGCGGGCCTCCCCATCCCCGCTCCAGGTTCTCGAGGTCGTGGCCGATGACCAGCATCGTTCCGCCGGGCGCCACCGCCTCCCGGGCCCGGGCGATCACGTCTCGACGCTGCTCCGGGGGGAGATGCAGGTAGAGGATGACGACGAGGTCGTAGGCGTCCGGCTCGGGCCGGTATCGGGTGACGTCGGCCACCGTGAAGTTCACTTCGACGCCTCGCTGCCGTGCCAGCTCCCGTGCCCGTTCGATCGCCACCTGCGAGAAGTCCACGGCGTCGACCTGCCACCCCCGTTCGGCGAGCCACACCGCGTTACGGCCTTCCCCGCAGGCGACGTCGAGGGCCCGGCCGGGTGTCATCTCCCCGACCTCGGAGACGAGGAACACGTTCGGCTCGACACGCCACAGCCAGGGTTTCTCTTCGTATCTGCGATCCCATTCTTCGGCGCGCATCGTTGCCTCCTCGTCTCGCACCCTACCGCCTCGGCGAAGGTCGCCCCGCCGCGTGCAGGCTCCCCCCACCGAGGCGGGGGGACCAGGCACACACCCGGAGGATCAGATGAAGATGATCTGGGCGCCGTCGGTCAGCTCGATGAACTCGGTGGCGGACAGGATGCCTTCGACCCCGTCGAAGAGGTCGTCCTCACCGAGGCCCATCATGTCGGCCGACATCTTGCACGCCCACAGGTGGCCGCCGGCGTCGACGATCATCTGGAGGAACTCGGGCACTTCGGGCACGCCGAGCTCGGCGATCTGCTTCTTCATCATGTGGGTGGCCATCGCCGTCATCCCCGGGAGGCCGCCGAGCCCCTGGGGCATGTGGGTGGCCGGATTGCCCAGCGGCGTGAACTTGAGGTCGTGCATCGTCTTCTTGTTGATCATGTCGAGACCCCAGAACGTGAAGAAGATGTGGGCCTCGATGCCTTCGCCGAGGGCGGCGTTGGCCATGATCAGCGCCGGGTAGGCCATGTCGAGGGTGCCCTTCGAGGCGATGAACGCCATCTTGCGGTCGGTGTCCTCACCGAAGTCGGGGATCAGCCTCGGTTCCTGCTCGGTCGTCGTCATCTCCATGCTCCTTTCGGTCAGACGCATCCCTTGGGCTTCGGCAGTCCGGCGATGTACGCCATCTTCTTGGCGGGTTTCTTCGGGAAGAGCTGGAACAGCTCCTTGGTGGGGAACCCGCCGACCGCCGAGACCCGGCGCAGGGTCGGGGTCTCCCCGTTCTCCCGGTAGTCGGCACGCAGGAAGCGGATGATCTCCCAGTGACGGTCGGTGAGGTCGATCCCGATGTTTTGGGCGAGCTGTTTCGCCAGCTCTTCGTCCCATTCGTCGTATTCGGTGAGGAACCCTTCGGCGTCGACGTGGATCTCACGTCCGGCGATGGTGGCAGTCGTCATGTCGGCATCTCCTCTCGGTGGTCGTCGGTGGTGTTCTCGGGGTCGGTCGGCGGTGCCGCCGACCGCAGCATGTCGAGGACCCGGGCCAGGCCGCGCCGCACCTGGGGGTCACGCATCTCTCGGAGGAGGGATAGGAGCGACGGTGGAGGTGCGGACGCGGCCTGGTCCTCCCGTACGGTGTGAACGGTGCGGCGCAGCATCGTCATGACCTCGGGTTGGGTCATCTCTTTGATCGTCTCGAGGATGAGGACGACGTTGTCGCCCAAGGCCCGCACGTCGTCCTCCGAGAAGCTGGTGACCACCCGGTCCACCACCCCCACCCCCGCCTTGGCGAACTCGAAATAGCCTTTGTCGTCGAGCTCACCGAGGTGACGGACGAGGCTCTCCGTCATCGGCCCGGCCAGGTCCGTCACCTCCTCCGCCAGTTCGGCGAGGGCCTGGAGACGGCCGATCCCGGCCCGGAGGGCGGGAAGGGCCCGTGCCAGCTCCTCGAGGAACGCCACGGCGTCGGCGACGTCGACGTCGTCGCCGAGCCGGTCGAGTTCGCGGCTCACCGCCTCCAGCGCGGCGACGCCGACCGGCACGAGATCCTGCGACAGCTCCCTCCACCGTTCCCGTTCTTCCCGTTGGCGACGGAGCTCGTCGGCGATCTCGGCGACCTGATCGGCCAGCCGTTCGAGACGGTCGTCGATGTCGGGCCGCCGGTCGACGGTGGTCATGCGCCGACCTCCTCGGTCTTCTTGCCCAGCAGCGACATCGCCGACGGCAGCGGCACGTCCTTTCCGGGCAGCAGCACGTTCCAGTAGAACCAGCGGAACAGCAACTTCCCCCAGTGGTTCATCTCCGTCTCCTCGAGCAGGCTGAACGGCCCGATCCCGGGGAGCGGGTACTTGCCGGGGAGGGGTTCGACCTCGTAGTTGAAGTCGATGAGCAGCGCCTTGCCGTTGCCCGTTTCGATGAAGCAGTTGGCGTGCCCGTCGAACCTCTCCACCATGTCGAGGCCTTCGACGTGCCGGATGAAGTTCTCGACGAACACCTCCCCTTGGAAGTGGGCGACGGATCCGGCCTTGGAGGTCGGCAGGTCGGCGGCGTCACCGAGGACGAAGATGTCGTCGTCGTGGGTCGACACGAGGGTGTGGTGGTCGACGGGGATGTAGTTCAGCTCGTTCCCCAGCCCCGACCGGGCGACGAAGTCTGCGCCCATGTTGAGGGGGACGGTGACCAACAGGTCGAAGGGGATCTCCCGTTCGTCGTAGCTGATGAGGGTCTTCGTCTCCGGGTCGACCTGCTCGACGTAGAAGTCGGTCTCGACGCCGATCTTGCGTTCTTCGAGCAGCCCGCCGAGGTGGCGGGAGGCGACGGGTTTGGTGAACGCCCCGTCGAGCGGAGTCACGTAGACGAGCTCCACCCGGTCCCGCATGCCCCGCCGCGTAAAGTAGGCGTCGGCGAGGAAGGCGAACTCGAGGGGCGCCACCGGGCACTTGAAGGGGTAGTCGACGATGTGGACGACGAGCCGCCCACCGTCGAACCGCTCCAAGGCCCGACGGAGGGCGGTGGCGCCTTCCAGCGTGTAGAAGGTGTGGATGCTCCTGCCCCATTCGTCGGAGTCGAACCCGGGTGTCTCCTCGGGCCGTGGGGACGTCCCGGTGGCGAGCACCAGCTTGTCGTAGCCGAGTTCGGCACCGTCGGTGAGGACCACCCGGTGCCGTTCGGGCTCGACCCGGTCGATCTCGCCGAGGACCAGGTCCACGCCATTGGTGATGAACCGCCTGCGTGGTCTGGTCGTCTCGTCGGGGCGGTACTCACCGAAGGGGACGAACAGGTATCCCGGCTGGTAGTGGTGGACGTCGTCCCGGTCGACGATGGTGATCGTCCATTCGTCCTCCGCCAGGCGGGGACGCAGCTTGTTGACGACCATCGTCCCGGCGGTGCCCGCTCCGAGCACCAACAGTTTCTTCATCGTTCGCTCCTCAGATGCGTACGGGACCCACCGTGGGTCCCGTCTGTGGTCGGGGTCGTCCAGAGCCGTCCTGGGTAGTGCTGCGATGTGACGGTCTGGTTCATGGTGTCCCGTCTCGCTTTCCTCACCCCCGAACATATGCAGGTTTTCGAATGTCTGACAGGGGGAGGAATGCCCTACCTCCCAGGACCTTGTGCACTACTTCACATGCCGTGGATGCAGGGCGCCGCCCGAGGACGGGGGCGGAACAGGTCGGACGCGAGCGGAGGAGGCGACCCGTCGGCCGGAGCTCGACGCAGGCCCCTCAGCCGAACTCGATCCCCTGGGCCAGCGGCAGGTCGTCCCCCCAGTTGATCGTGGTGGTCTGACGACGCATGTAGGCCTTCCACGCGTCCGATCCGGCCTCCCGGCCGCCGCCCGTCTCCTTCTCGCCGCCGAACGCCCCACCGATCTCCGCACCGGAGGTGCCGATGTTGACGTTGGCGATCCCGCAGTCCGAACCCTCGTGGGAGAGGAACCGTTCCGCGTGCTTGAGGGACTCGGTGAAGATCGCCGACGACAGGCCCTGGCGAACCCCGTTCTGGATGGCGATCGCCTCGTCGAGGGTGTCGAATTCGACCAGGTAGAGGATCGGGGCGAAGGTCTCCTCCTGGAGGATCGGAGCCGAAGCCGGGATGCGGATGATCGTCGGCTCCACGAAGGTGGGGCCGAGGTCGTCACGCCGGTTCCCGCCGGTGAGCAGCTCGCCTCCCTGGGAGAGGGCCGCCTCGATGGCCGCCATCATCGTGTGGACCGCCGCCTCGTCGACCAAGGGGCCCATCAAGACGCCGGGCTGGAGGGGATCGCCGATCGTCACCTGCTCGTAGGCCGCCACCATCCGTTTCGCCATCTCGTCGGCGACGCCACGCTGGACGAGCAGCCGCCGCAACGTGGTGCATCGCTGCCCAGCCGTGCCGACCGCGGCGAACAGGGCGGCCCGGACGGCCAGGTCGAGGTTGGCGTCGTCCATCACGATCACGGCGTTGTTGCCGCCCAGCTCCAAGATCGAACGGCCCATCCGTCTCGCCACTTCGGTCCCGACCTTGTAGCCCATGTCGCAGGAGCCGGTCGCCGAGATGAGGGGGATCCGCCGGTCCTTCACGAGGGTGTCGCCGATGTCGGCGCCGCCTCCGACGACGAGGTTGAACACCCCTTCGAACCCGGAGCCCTCCATGACCTCGGCCGCGATGTTGGTGACCGCCACCGCCGTGAGCGGAGTAATGCTCGACGGCTTCCAGATGTTCGTGTCCCCACACACCGCCGCGACGAGGGCGTTCCACGACCACACCGCGGTGGGGAAGTTGAACGACGTGATGATCCCGACCGGCCCCAGGGGATGCCACTGCTCGTACATCCGGTGCCGTGGCCGCTCCGACATCATCGTCAACCCGTAGAGCTGGCGGGACAACCCCACGGCGAAGTCGGCGATGTCGATCATCTCCTGGACCTCGCCCAGGCCCTCGGGGAGGATCTTGCCCATCTCGATGGTGACGAGGGCACCGAGGGCCTCTTTGTGTTCGCGGAGGGCGTCGCCGATCCGGCGGACGTATCGACCCCGCTCGGGGGCGGGGAGCATCCGCCATCGGGTGAAGGTCTCGACCGAGTTCTCCACCACCGCCTCGTAGTCCTCGAGGGACGCCCTGCGGACGGTGGCGATCACCTCACCGGTGGCCGGGTTGACGCTCTCGAGGTCGGCACCGTGGGCTTCCCGCCATCCACCGGCGTAGACCCCCGAGTTGTGTTCCCCGAGCCCGAGTTCTGCCAGCACCCCTGCGGTGTCCATCTTCCGACCTCCCGTCACCGGGCAGCCACGACTTCGATCTCCACCAGGAACCCTCCGGGGAGGGCTCCCGCCTGCACCGTCGACCGGGCCGGCGGCTCATCCTCGAAGAACGAGCCGTACACCTCGTTGACCGTCGGGAAGTCGGCGATGTCGGCCAGGAAGATCGTCGTCTTGACGATGTCGCCGTAGCCGAGCCCGACGTCGGTGAGGATCGCCCCGATGTTGCGCATCACCTGTTCGGCCTGGGCGCGCACGTCGTCGGGTGCCCGCTCGCCGGAGGCAGGGTCGATCGCCACCTGGCCGGATACGAACACGAGGTCTCCGGCTTCGACGGCCACCGAATAGGGGCCGAGGGCGCCGGGGGCACTGGGCGTGGACAGGACCTTCTTCGTCACCGGTTCGCTCCTGGGTCGGTCCATCCCAGAGTACCGGCGACCGACTACGCCCGGGCGCCACGGACGGGAGGTGCTCAGGCGAAGCTGTTGCCGCAGCCGCAGGTGCGGGTGACGTTCGGGTTGTCGATGGCGAACCCCGCACCCATGAGACCGTCGCGGTAGTCGAGGGTGCTCCCCTGGATCTTCTCGGCGCTCTGCGGGTCGACCACGACCTTGACGCCTCCGAACTCGACCACCCGGTCGTCCTCTTCGATCTCCGAATCGAAGAACATCTCGTAGGAGAACCCCGAACATCCGCCCGGACGCACCGCCATCCGCAGCGCCAACGTCGGGTCCCCTTCCGCCTCGAGCAGCTCCCGGAGCTTGTTGACGGCGGCGTCGGTGACGGTGACCACCGGTCGGGCCTTGGAGGGTTTGATCGAGACGATCTGGGACATGTTCGCTCTTGGCTTTCGCTCTCGGTCCGCTTTGTCCGGATCTATCCGGACGTCCGCATGATACCCGCCGCACCGCCGAAGACAATTGACACTATGGGAATAGTGGAAATTAGAGTCGTGGCATGGCCACCCGTGACGACGTCCTCGCCGCCCTCCGCGGCGTCCGCGACCCCGAACTCGGCGCCGACGTCGTCGAGCTGGGCATGGTGAAACACGTCGAGGTCGCGCCCAACGGCCGCGTCGAGATCGGACTCGCGCTCACCATCGCCGAATGCCCCCTCCGGGGCCAGATCACCGACGACGTGAAGCGACGGGTCCGCGCCCTGCCCGGGGTGACCGACGTGGCGATCACCACCTCTGCCATGAGCGCCGACGAACGAGCCAACCTCATGTCGGTCGCCCGGCGACGGGCACGCGAACACGCCCGCCCGACCCAGGTCTCGCCCACCACCAGGGTGGCGGCGATCGCCTCCGGCAAAGGCGGCGTCGGCAAGTCGTCGATCAGCGCCAACCTGGCGGTCGCCCTCGCCCGACGGAGCTTCCGGGTCGGGCTCCTCGACGCCGACATCTGGGGGTTCTCCCTCCCCAGGATCCTGGGGGTGTCCGACCGGCTGCACGCCGACGACGAGACCCGACTCATCGTCCCCGCACAGGTCCACGACCTGAAGCTCGTCTCCACCGGACTCATCGCCGAGAGCGAAGACACCGCGCTGATGTGGCGGGGGCTCATGCTGTCCAAAGCCCTCGAGCAGTTCCTCACCCAGGTGGACTGGGGCGACCTCGACTATCTCGTGATCGACATGCCGCCGGGCACCGGCGATGTCCAGATGGCGCTTTCTCGGATGCTCCCCCAGGCGGAGATGGTGGTCGTCACCACCCCCCAGGTGGCCGCCCAGAAGGTGGCGATGCGGGTCGCCGACATGGCCCGGCGTTCCCACATGCCGGTGATCGGGGTCATCGAGAACATGAGCTGGTTCGAATGCAGCCACGGCGAACGGTTCACTCTCTTCGGTGAAGGGGGCGGAGAGGCGCTGGCGGAGGAGCTAGCGGTGCCCCTGATCGGACGGATCCCCATCGACCCCGCCGTCGTCGCCTCGGGAGATCACGGCCGCCCCGTCGTCCTCGGCGCAGGACCCGCCGCCGAAGCCCTCTCCGCCGCCGCCGAACGGCTCGTCGAGCTCCTGCCTCCCGCCGCCGAAGAGACCTGCACGGGGCGGCTCGCCCGACTCTTCGACCACCTGGAGCAGACGAGCGCTGGGTAACTAGTCACTTGGGGGGAAAAGAAATCAGCCCATGCCTTCTGGGCCCGATCGGCCGAAGATAGAAGGGAACGTGCCTCGACGAAGTGGCTGGGAGGCTATCTTTCGAAGGGCTTCGGGGTGCCGGAATCCCCCTTGACGGACCCCGATTCGCACGAGGGCCTGAATCCCCCGCAGGCCCTCGTGCTTCGTTTCAGGGTGCCGCCGGAGAGACGGCGGCGTCCCAGTCTCCGTCCCCACCGCCGCCGAAGCGCACCCGGCCGTCGGCCGCCAACTTCCGGAGGTGGGCGCAGACCGAACGGGCGGCCAAGGGCCACAACGCCCGGTCGACGTCGGCGTAGACGACCTCGACCACCTGGCCCACCGTCCGGGCCCCCGACTCCACCGCCGCCAGGATCTCCTGCTCACGCTGACGCCGATGCGCCAGATACCACGAGATCACCTCCCGGGGACGGTCGATCTCCGGACCGTGGCCCGGATACAGACGGCGCAACTCCATGCCCCGAAGCCGCTCCAGAGAACGGAGGTAGGCGGCGACGTCGTCCACCATCACCGACGAACCCCCCATGATGTGGTCGCCGGTGAACAGAACGTCCCCGAGGCGAAGACACAGGTGGTCGTCGGCATGGCCCGGCGTGTGGACGGCCTCCAACTCCCCGGCCCCGACCCGAACGGTCGAACCGTCGGCCAACACGACGTCGGGGTCGAACTCCGGCCCGGGTGCGTACCCGAACGCTGGACAGCCAAGCTCCCGGGCGAGGGGATTGGCGAGGGGCGCATGGTCGGGGTGGGTGTGGGTGACCACCACCGCCGCCGCCCGACGGTCGCCCAACGCGTCGACGATGGCCCGGCGATGACCCGCATCGACCGGCCCCGGGTCGATCACCGCGACCTCGCCGTCGACCTCCAACAGGTAGGTGTTGGTGCCGGGCCCGGTGAACGGCCCTGGGTTGGGGGCGAGAATCCGCTCGACCCTCACTCCGCCTCCTCGTAGTCGGGATCCCCGGGGAGGACCGCCCGCACCTCCGATCCGGACCGCACCAGCCGGGGGATGGTCTGGTCGCGGCTGGCAGCGGCGACCATGCCCCGGACCGCATCGCCCGCGTCGTCGAAGGCGGCGAGACGCTCCAGATGCACCCGTGTCGGCAGCACGATCCCCCAATGAGAAGCCTGTGCACGGGCCAGCGCATCGCCCGGGCGGATCCAGACCGGGTCGGCCAGCTCACCGGTCAAGGCCTTCGGGGGAGGGAGGTCGTCGCCCCGGGCGACGAAGAAACGGGTGTCGAACCTCCGAGGTGCCCCCTCCGGGGTGACCCAGTTCGAGACGAAGGAGATCCGATCGAGGTCGAAGGCCGCTCCGGCATCGGCGAGCGCCTCGAACAGCTCCCATCCGGTCGCGCCCACCGCCGCCTCCGGCACCTCGCCGACGGCCAGGAACAACCCCACCTCCTCGGCGGTCTCCCGCACCGCGGCGAGCTGGAAGGGACGGTCGAGCTCGGAGCCGCCCACCGCCGGAACGTCGGGCCGGCGGTCGAGGTCCTCCACCAACCCGCCGGGGAAGACATGGACACCCCCGAACGCCGCCCGGTTGGACCGGCGCCCCAGCAGCACCTCGGGGCCTCGACGTCCGTCCCGCACCAGGATGAGGGTGGCCGCCGGTACCGGAACCGTCACCAGACCACCACCCGGAACACCCCACCCAGGCGGAGACGGACCAGCTCCCTGACCACCGGCACCATCAACAGCAGGCCGACCAGATCGGTGAGGATCCCCGGGGTGATCAGCAACACACCGCCGACGAGGATGAGCACCCCGTGGGCGATCTCGGCGGAGGGCACCTTCCCTTCGGCGAGGGAGACCTGGATGGCCCTCCAGGCCCGCGCGCCCTGGCGCCGCACCGCCGACGCCCCGAGGATCCCCGTGCCGACCACCATCAGCAGCGTCGGGCCGAGACCCAGGCGGTCTTCCACCTCGGCCAGGAGGTAGAGCTCGACCAGCGGGATCCCCACGAACAACAACAGTCGAATCACGCCCCCACGTTAGGGGAGAACACCCCGATCGAGGCCGCCGGGCGTCGATCCACGGCCTCGGTAGGCTGACATCGATGCGTCTCCGCGACCTGCCGTCCGTAGACCGGCTCGCCCGCTCGGTATCCGACCGCGGGCTGCCCCGAGGCCTCGTCGTCGACATCTGCCGGAACGCCGTCGACGAAGCCCGGGCCGCGCTGGCGGAGAGCGGGGAAGCACCCGACGCCCACCGCCTCGCCCAAGAAGCCATCGACCGTCTCTCCCGGTCCCGGCCGATCTCGGTGATCAACGCCACCGGCGTCCTCCTCCACACCAACCTGGGTCGTGCCCCCCTGGCCGCCGACGCCGCCGACGCCGCCACCGCCGTCGCCGTCCACTACACCAACCTGGAGCTCGACCTGACCGCCGGACGGAGAGGCGGTCGGGGCTCCTACCTCCAGGAGCTCCTCGTCCATCTGACGGGAGCCGAAGCCGCCCTGGCCGTCAACAACAACGCCGCCGGGCTGCTCCTCACCTTGGCGGCCCTCGCCTCGGGGCGTCCGGTCCCCGTCTCCCGTGGCGAACTCATCGAGATCGGCGGCTCCTACCGGCTCCCCGAGCTGATGCAGGCCTCGGGGGCACGGATGGTGGAGGTGGGCACCACCAACCGGACCCGGCTCGCCGACTACGAGGCGGTCGCCCCCGATGCCGCCTTCCTCCTGAAGGTACACCCCTCCAACTACCGGGTCGTCGGCTTCACCGAGGAGGCCGACCTCGCCGACCTCTCCGTCGTCGCCGCCGGAGCGGGCATCCCCCTCGTGTTCGACGCCGGGAGCGGCCTCCTCGACGCCGACGTCCCATGGATCCCGGGCCCGGCACCGTCGTGGCTCTCCGGCGAACCGGGCATCGTCCAATCCCTCCGCCGAGGCGCCGACCTCGTCCTCTTCTCCGGTGACAAGCTCCTCGGCGGACCCCAGGCGGGGATCGTCGTCGGCCGGGCGGAACTGGTCGAGCGTCTCCGCCGCCACCCCCTCGCCCGGGCCCTGCGGATGGACGGACCGACCCTCGCCGCGTTGGAGTGCACCCTCGAGGCGTACGCCGACGGCCGCGCCCTGCACCTCCCCTTCTGGCAGATGGCCACCGCGGAAGCAGACGAGCTCACCCGCCGGGCCGAACAGATCGTCGCCGCAGCGGGCATCGACGCCCGGGTGGTCCCGTCCGCCGCCACCGCCGGTGCGGGCTCGGTACCCGGCTCGGCCATCCCCGGTCCGGCGATCGAACCCTCCGGCGTCGACGCCGACCACCTGTACCGCGCCCTGCTCGACCACGACCCTCCGGTCGTCACCCGCCGGCTGCGGGGACGGCTCCTGGTGGAGGTCCGGTCGGTGCTCCCCACCCAAGACGAGGCCCTCGCCGCCGCCCTCGCCGCCACATGCCGGTCATAGGTACCGCCGGACACGTCGACCACGGCAAGTCCACCCTGGTCCTGGCCCTCACCGGCAGGGACCCGGACCGCTGGCGGGAGGAGAAGGAACGGGGCCTCACCATCGACCTGGGGTTTGCATGGACGACCCTGCCCGACGGCACCGAAGTCTCCTTCGTGGACGTGCCCGGCCACGAACGGTTCATGAAGAACATGTTGGCCGGGGTGGAGGCGGTGGACGTCGCCCTCCTCGTCGTCGCCGCCGACGAAGGCTGGATGCCCCAGTCGGAGGAGCACGCCGCCGTCCTCGACCTCCTCGACGTGGAACGGGGCGTGGTCGCCCTCACCAAGGTGGACCGGGTCGACGCCGAACTGGCCGAGCTCGCCGCCTTGGAGGTCGAAGAGCGCCTCGAAGGGCTGTCCCTCGCCGGGTCACCCATCGTCCCGGTCGCGGCGCCGACCGGTGCGGGCATCGAACGCCTCACCGAGGCCCTGGCCGCCAAGGTCGCCTCCCTGCCCCCGTCACCGGAGGGGCGCCCCCGTCTGTGGATCGACCGTGCCTTCTCCGTCGCCGGGGCCGGCACCGTCGTCACCGGCACGCTGCTCGACGGGTCCCTCCGCGTCGGCGACCAGGTGACGTTGTGGCCGGGTGGCCATCCCGCCCGGATCCGGGGGCTGCACACCCACGAGCGTCCCGTCGAGGTCGCCGAACCTCGCCGACGGGTGGCGGTGAACCTCACCGGGATCAGCCGGTCGGACGTGGAACGGGGGTCGATGCTCGGCCTCGCCGACCACTGGGAGGTCACGGACCGGGTCCTCGTCTCGTTGCGGACCGCCCGGTACGTCACCGAACTCACCGCCCGGGGCGCCTACCATCTCCACGTCGGCAGTGGCGCCCACCCGGTCCGGCTGCGTCTCCTCGACGAACCGACCCCTCCGTTTCCCGCCCTCGTCGAGCTCCCCCGGCCGTTGCCGCTTCGCACCGGAGATCGTTTCGTGCTCCGCGAGGTAGGACGACGAACGGTGGTGGCCGGGGGACGGATCCTGGACCCCTCCCCACCCCGTCGAGGCCGTGACGCCCGGAGGGGAGTCCGCCCTCTCCTCGACGCCCTCGACCGACCCGACCGGGTGGCGGAGGTCCTCCTCGACCTGCGTGGGATCGACCGGCTGGAGCGACTCGAACGCCACTCGGGCGGGGGCCGACCTCCCGCGGGTACGGTGCTGGGTGCCACCGCCGTCGCTCCGGCCCGACGGCGGGAGGTCTCGGCCGCCCTGGTGGAACGTGTTCGGCGACACCACGAAGAGCACCCGCTCCGGCCTGGCATCTCCACCGCCGAGCTGGCCGGGACGGTGGGACTCGACCCCGACCTCGTCGCCGAGCTCGTCGCCCGCTGCGAGGAACTCGTCGTCGACGGCGGGATCGTCGCCGCGGCCGACTTCGCCGGCGGGATGTCGGACGCGGACGAGGCCCGCTGGGAGGAGGCGGCGGCCCGTCTCCGTGAGGCGGGACGGACCCCCCCTCGCCTCTCCGAGCTGGGCCTCGACACGGAGCTGGTCCACGCCTTGGAGCGGCGGGGATCCCTGGTCAGGGTGGCACCCGACCTCGTCTACCTCCCCGAGGTCCTCGACGAACTCGTCGACGTGATCCGCCGTCTGGACGGCCCGTTCACCGTCTCCGAGTTCCGCGAGGCCGCCTCGGTCTCCCGGAAGTACGCGGTGCCGCTTCTCGAATGGGCGGACCGCCACGGGATCACCGTGCGGATGGGGGACCGGCGACGGGTCCGCTGAACCGGTCGGGTTTCGGAGTCTCGGACGTGGCGTTCAGCTGGCTGCGCCGGCGGCGAACCGTTCACGTCGGTCCGCTTCGGTCAGCCCGCCCCAGATGCCGTAGGGCTCGCGGATGGCGAGGGCGTATTCGGAGCACTCCTTCACCACCGGGCACACGTTGCAGATCGCCTTGGCCCGTGCCTCGCGCCGTTCTCGCTCGTCTTTGCGCTCGAAGGTGCTCGGCGGGAAGAAGAGGTGGGCGTGGTTGCCACGGCAGAGGGCACGTACCTGCCAGTCGTCCGAAAGCCTCACAGAACCTCCCTTCGCATCCATGTGGGGTCCCTGCGACCCTACTCACGAACTCCCAGAATCCGCCAGGGAAAATCTGGAAGGTTCGAGGTCATTTTTCGCGACCTCGTCGAAGGGTGGGTTCCGGCCGGCCCCGCCCCGGCGCCCTCAGGCGTCCTCCGCCCGGTCGACCTCCAGCACCCAACCGTCGATCCCCGTCACCACCACCGGGTCGCCGGGGCCGATGCCGGCCTCGCGATGCGCCGACGCCTGCCATCGGGCACCGTCCACCTCCACCACCCCGTCGGGGTCGAGACGGTCGACGGCCACACCGGACCTGCCGATCAGGTCCTCCCGTCCGATCGTCGGTGTCGACAACCTCGACCGGGCGACCGTTGGCATCGCCAACAGGAAGAAGAACCCGGCGGCGACCACCGTCAGCAGCACCCCCGCCGTCCCGGGGACGAGCTGGGGGGCGCCGTCGGTGAAGAAGAACCCGGCAACCGTCAACACCCCCAACGCCGACCAGGTCGACACCGCCGACCCTCCCCGCTGATAGGCGAAGATCAGCAAGGCCATCGCCCCCAACACCAACGCCACCACCCCCCAACGGACCGGCAGCACCGCCATGCCGTAGCCGGCCAGACCCAGCGACACCGCGGCCGTCGCCGCCGCCACGCCCGGACCGATCGCGTAGAACTCGAAGGCCGCCACCGCCAGTCCGGCGACGAGGAGGAACAGCGTCACCTCGGGCCGCAACGGCAGACGGAGCAGCTTGTCCAACGGATCCGGCTCACGGATCACCGTCGGCAGCACCGTCACCCCCTCCTGGCCGTCCGGCCCCACGAACGGGCGGACGGTGGACAACACGACGTCGCGTCCCCCGACCTCCATGCGCCGACCGTCGAGGGCTTGGAGGAGCTGGCGGAGCGAAGGAACCGTCTCGTCGACCAGCCCCGAGATGGGGCCGTCGACCCGAACCACCCCCGTCCGGAGATCCTCCCCGAACCCCGACGCCAACACCGGGCCGTCCCCGCCGGCCAGGGTCGGCTCCACATATCCGATCTCCACCCCCGGGGCGGCGGCCCGCAGCGGCGCCAACGCCAGCAGCTGCGCCACGCCCCCGAAGGCACGGGCCGGTTCCGGACCGACCCAGAACACGAGGGGCACCGGCGGGTCCGCCACGACGGCGGCGAGCTCCTGCAGCCGGTCGGCCGACGCGACCACCCCGGGGGCGTCGACCTGGACGACGACCACCTCCACTGCACCGGACCGCCCGGCGTCCCGGATCGCGTCGAGGACGAAGCCGGCCGCCCGGTCGTCGAGTACCCCACGGAGGTCGACGACCTCGATCCGGCGCTCGGCCTCCTGGGCGGCGGCGGGCACGGCCGTGGCGACCAGCGCCACACCGAGGAAGAGGAGGGTCAGAACACGACGAAACACCGGAGGCGATGTTAGGGAGCTGCGAGAGCCCCGCCGCCGGACGGGCGCCGTCGGGCGACTACAGTCCCCGGCGATGTCCACGCTCCTCCTCGTCGCCGACACGACCTGGGTCCGCAACGACGTCCTCGCCGCCGTCGCCGAACCCGACGTCCGGGTTGCGACCTGCGAAGATCCCCGCCGAGCGGTCGAAGCGGTCGCCGCCGAACAACCGGACGTCGTCCTCGTCGACATGCAGGTCGGCAGCATGGGCGGCATGGCCGTCACCCGCGCCCTGCGTGACGCCGCCGCCGAAGGGGAGATCCCCGACGTACCGGTCGTCCTCCTCCTCGACCGCCACGCCGACCAGTTCCTGGCCCGTCGGGCAGGGGCGGCAGCGGCGATCACCAAACCCTTCACCCCTCAAGATCTCCGGCTGGTGTTGACGGAGCTGCTCCCCGTTGGCCGCTGACGAACCCGCTCCAACGCCATGACCGCAGGCCAGATCGGCCTCCTCGTCATCCTGGGCGTCTGCATCCTCCTGTCCGGGTTCTTCTCGGGTTCGGAGACCGCCTTCGTCGGCATCCCCCGAGAGCGGGTCCGCAACCTCGCCGACCGGGACCCCCGGGGGCGCCGCCTCCGGGCGCTCGTCGACGACATCGAGACGACCCTCGGCACCCTCCTCGTCGCCAACAACTTCGTCAACATCCTGGCGGCGTCGGTGGCCACCATCCTCGCCATCGACCTCGTCACCGCCGTCACCGACCAACGGCGTGGCGAAGCCCTCGGACCGTGGGTGGCGACCTTCGTCGTCACCGCCGTCATCCTCGTCGCGGGCGAGATCACCCCGAAGACCCTCGCCGCCCGCCATCCCGACCGGTTCGCCCTGGTCGTCGCACCCACCATCTGGGCCCTCAGCAGAGTCCTCAACCCCGTCGCCAGGGTGTTCCTCGCCGTCAGCGGCCGGATCCTGCGTGCCGCCGGGATGCATCGGCTGCCCCGCAGCGGCGCCACCGAAGCGGACATCCTCGCCCTGGCGGTCCTCGGGGAGGAAGCCGGAGCGATCGAACGGGCAGAGCTCGACATCATCCGGTCCCTCTTCGAGCTGGCCGACCAGCCGATCCGCGACGTGATGACACCCCGAGTCGAAGTGATCGCCCTGGAAGCAGGCACCACCGTCGCCGTCGCCGAAGAAGCGATGACCCGCCACCGCCACTCCCGCTTCCCCGTCGTCGCCCCCGGAGGCAGCCTCGACGACATCGTCGGGATCCTGTACGTGAAAGACCTCATCGGCGACGTCGACCCGGACCGGCCCATCGAAGAGTTCGTCCGGGACGCCCACTACCTGCCCGAAAGCATGTCGGTGCTGGCGGCCCTCCAACAGATGCGCCGTCGACGGCTCGGGTTCGCCCTCGTCCTCGACGAACACGGGGGAATCGACGGGATCGTCACGATCAAAGACCTCATCGCCGAGCTCGTCGGTGAGATCCAAGACGAATACGACCCGAAGGAACCGTCGACGGTGCGCCTCGGCCCCACCACCTGGATCGTCGACGGCCGGGTCCCGGTGGAAGACCTGGCCGACGAGATCGGCGTCGAACTGCCCGAAGGCCCCTACGCCACCGTCGGGGGTCTCTACCTCGCCGTCACCGGCCGGGTTCCCGAAGTCGGCGACCATGCCGACGTGAACGGGATCGAGATGACCGTCCTCAAGATGGACCGGCGTCGCATCGACCGGCTCCGGGTGGAGCTGGTCGGCGACCACGCCGCGCACGGAGGGTCCGACGGCGAGGTTCCGTCCACCTGGAAGGATCCCCACCGTCGCCGGTAAGATGGCCTCCGTATCGGGACGTGGCGCAGTTTGGTAGCGCGCAGCGTTCGGGACGCTGAGGTCGCCGGTTCAAATCCGGCCGTCCCGACCCGAGAACCATCAGGTCGGGGCCGTCCGTGAGGGCGGCCCCGACCGTCGAAGGTGGGGACGCCCCGCCGGCCCGGACCCGATGGAGGCACGTACCGGCGCGGCCACGCGGTAGCGTCGATCTCCATGGACCTCTCCTCGAAGACCATCGTCATCACCGGAGCGTCCGCCGGCCTCGGCGCCGGCATGGCCGACTGGTTCGCCTCCGCCGGCGCCGCCCTGGGCCTGTGTGCACGACGCAGACCGGCGGCGCCCCACGACCGGACCGTCGCCCGGTCGGTCGACGTCACCGACTTCGCCGCCCTGCAACGGTTCGCCGCCGACGTCGTCGACGCCCTCGGCCCGATCGACCTGTGGATCAACAACGCCGCCGTGCTGGAACCGATCACCCCGGTGCGCCGACTCAGCTGGGACGAACTGGAACGGCATCTGGCCACCAACGTCGGCGGCGTCCTCAACGGCACCCGGATCTTCCTCGAACGGCTGGCCGCCGACCGCCACCGTGGGACGCTCGTCAACGTCTCCTCCGGCCTCGCCCAGAAGGCTCGGGCCGGACTGGCCGCCTACTCGGCGGCGAAGGCCGCCGTGGACCGACTCACCGAAGCCGTCGCCGCCGAAGAAGCGGACCTGCTGGTCGCGGCCCTCGCCGTCTCCCCAGGCGTCGTCGAGACCGCCATGCAGCGGACCCTGCGGGAACAGGACCCGGCCGTCCTCCGCGACGTCGACCTGTTCCGCAGCTTCCACGACGAAGACAAGATGAACAGCCCCGCCTGGGTCGCCGACCACATCGCCCGGTGGGTGTTCGGGGACGCCGAACCCGGAGGTGTCATCGTCCGGGTCCCACCGGAGCCGAGATGACCCTCAGACCACCAGCTCGGCGATCTGGACGGCGTTCAAGGCGGCACCCTTACGGAGGTTGTCGCCGACCACCCACAGGTTGATCCCGCCGGGTTCACCCACCGTCTCCCGGACCCGCCCCACCAGCACGTCGTCGACCCCGGCCGAATCCAACGGCGTCGGGATCCGATCCTCCCAGAGCCGGACCCCCGGAGCGTCGGCCAGCACCTCCACGGCTTCCGCCCGGCTCACCGGGCGGTCGAACCGGAGGGTGGCGGCGATGCCGTGGCCGACCATCACCGGCACCCGGACGCAGGTCGGCTCCACCGCCAGGTCGGGGATCTCCAGGATCTTGCGAGATTCGTTGACCAGTTTCCATTCCTCGTCGGTGTAGCCGAGGTCCGATTCGGAACCGGCGAACGGGATCACGTTGAACGCGATCGGCCGCGGATACACCTCCGACGGAGGCGCCTCCCAGCCACCCGTCTGCAGGGCCTGCAGGTCACCTGCGAGGAAGAAACGGACCTGCTCGGTCAGCTCCTGCATCCCCTTCTGACCCGAACCCGAAACCGACTGGTAGGAGGTGGCCACCATCGACCGCAGACCGGCGGCACGATGGAGCGGCCCCGCCGCCATCATCAGATCCATCGTCGTGCAGTTGGGGTTGGCGACGATGCCGCGGGGACGGGAGGCCACCGCGTGGTCGTTCACCTGGGCGACGACGAGCGGCACGTCGGGATCCATGCGGAACGCCGAGGAGTTGTCCACCACCACCGCACCGGCGGCGGCGAACCGGGGAGCGAACTCCCGGGACCGGGCGCCGCCTGCACTGAACAGGGCGATCTCGACACCCGACGGGTCGGCTTCGGCGAGGTCCTCCACCTCGACCTCCCCCCAGCGGGTGGCGACCTTCGTTCCCGCCGAACGGGCCGACGCCATCAACCGGAGTTCGGCGACGGGGAAGTCACGCTCCTCCAGGACCGCGAGCATCGTTCGACCTACCGCCCCGGTGGCACCGACGACGGCGACCCGGACCCCGCTCACGCCCCCACCTCGGCTTCGACCATCGGCGGTTCGAAGGCGGCATGGAGGGCACGGACCGCGTCCTCCACCTGGTCGCCGCTCACCACACAGCTGATCCGGATCGTCGACGTGGAGATCATCTCGATGTTGATCCCCGCCTCGGCGAGGGCGCGGAACACCCCGGCGGCCACACCGGGATGGGACTTCATCCCCGCCCCCACCAGCGACACCTTCGCCACGTCGGCGTCGACCTGCACCCCGGCCGCACCCAGCTCGCCCGCCACCCGTTCGGCGATCTGGCGCGCGGTCTCCACCGCCGCCTTCGGCACCGTGAAACTGATGTCGGTGGTTCCCTGCCGGGACACGTTCTGGACGATCATGTCCACGTTGATGCCCGCCTCGGCCATCGGCTCGAAGAGACGGGCCGCCACGCCGGGACGATCCGGCACGGCCCAGACGGTCACCTTCGCCTCGGAGACGTCGTGGGCGATACCGCTGATGATGGCCTGTTCCATGGTGTGTTCCTTCACCCAGGTTCCTTCCGAATCGTCGAACGAAGAGCGGACGTGGATCGGGATGCCGTAGCGGCGGCCGAACTCGACCGACCGGGTCATCAACACCCCGGCCCCTCCGGCGGACAGCTCCAACATCTCGTCGAAGGAGAGTTCGTCCAGCTTACGGGCATCGGGGACGATCCTCGGGTCGGCGGTGAACACCCCCTCCACGTCCGTGTAGATCTCGCAGACGTCGGCGTCCAAGGCCGCCGCCAGCGCCACCGCCGTCGCATCGGAACCGCCCCGCCCCAACGTCGTCACATCTCGGCTGTCCGGATTCACCCCCTGGAATCCGGCCACGATCGCCACCTTCCCCTCCGCCAGCGCCTCCCGCACCCTGGTCCCCCGGATCTCCTGGATCTTCGCCTGGCCGTGGGCGGCGTCGGTGATGATCCCGGCCTGAGAGCCGGTGAAGCTGACCGCCTCCACACCCCGGGCGGCGATCGCCATCGCCGTCAACGCCATCGAGATCCGCTCCCCGGCGCTGAGGAGCATGTCCATCTCCCGGGCCGGAGGGCGGGAGTTGACCGCTTCGGCGAGGGCCACCAGCTCGTCGGTGGTCGACCCCATCGCCGACACCACCACCACCACGTCGTTGCCGGCGGCGCGGGTGGCAACGATCCGGTCGGCGACACGGGAGATGCGGTCCGGGGACCCCACCGAGGTCCCCCCATATTTCTGAACGACGAGCGCCATACGGTTCCGGGATGGGCGAGGTCCGGAGTGTACCGACGCGCCGGGACCGAGTTTCCGAACGGGTCCCGGCCCGGTAGGTTCTCGCCCACCATGTCTTCGGATCGACGCCAACGGAAAAAGGAGCACCGCGCCCAACGGCTGGAAGCGGAACGCAAGACCGCCGCCCGGCGGGAGCTGATCCGCAGGCTCACCACCGGCCTCGGTTTCGGCCTGGTGATCGCCGTCGCCCTCATCCTGGCCTCCCGGGGCGGATCCAGCCAGCTCCCCGACACCTACCGGGAGTTCAGGGACCGTCCCGTCGCCTGCGGGGCGACGGCACCCGACCCCTACGAACCGATGACCTTCGACGCGCCCGAACCTGGTCAGATCCCGGCCGGAGCCGCCGTCGCGGTGACGCTCCGCACCTCCTGTGGACCGATCACCATCGAGCTGGACCCTGCCCGCTACCCGGAGACCGCCAACAACTTCGTGTTCCTCGCTCGCCGAGGCTTCTACGACGCCACCGTCATCCATCGGGTGGTACAGGACTTCGTCATCCAAGGGGGCGACCCGAGAGCCGACGGAACGGGCGGTCCCGGATACACCATCGAAGACGAGTTCCCCCCGGAAGGATTCACCTTCGAGCCGGGAGTGGTCGCCATGGCGAACGCCGGACCGGGCACCACCGGCTCCCAGTTCTTCATCGTCGTCGGATCCCAAGCCGACATCCTGCCGCCCCGCTTCAACATCCTGGGACGGGTCGTCGACGGGTTCGACACGATCGAGAAGATCCTCGCCGTCCCCACCGCCCGCCAGCCGGGCACGGTGGAAGAGAGCCGCCCGCTGGAGGCGATCTACATCGAGGCCGTCGACGTCGACATCTCCTCCTGAGCCACACCCGGCGGGACGCCCACCGGCGAGCCCGGTCTCACCCCCTTCCCGAAGACGGGGCGACCCGCCGGCGGCGAGGTGGAGGCCGGGTCTGGCCTCCACGGCCCGCCCCGGGCCTCCGACGCCCCGTTCGCAGCCCCGAACCGGCAAGGGGCGGAGCGACGTCCGTCACACGGCAGGGATCGGGGGACGAGACGGGGCAGGAACGGGAGAGTCCGCTAGCCTGCGGCGGCGATGGCCGTGGACCTGCACACCCACAGCACGGCCTCCGACGGCTCGGACACCCCTGCCGACCTGGTCCGCCGGGCCGCCCAGATCGGGCTCAGCGCCGTGGCCCTCACCGACCACGACACCCAGGAAGGGATCGCCGAAGCCCAAGAGGCGGCAGACCAGGTCGGGATCGAACTGATCCCCGGCGTCGAGCTGTCCCTCGACCATCACGGCATGCATCTGGTCGTCCTCTTCCTCCAGCCCGGACCCGGACCCCTCCAAGACCGCCTCGGTGAACTGCAACAGGGCCGCGAAGGACGCAACGCCCGGATCGCCCTCGCCCTGCAGGAGCTGGGGATGGACATCACCCTCGACGAGATCGAAGCCGAAGCGGGGGGAGGGAGCGTCGGACGGCCCCACATCGCAGCGGTGATGGTCCGTAAAGGGTACGTGCCCGACATCGCCACCGCCTTCGACGAGTACTTGGCCACCGGCCGCCCCGCCTACCAGCCCCGCCC
>WFOA01000026.1 GCA_015488325.1 Acidimicrobiia bacterium
CGCCCGCCCCGAACACCACCGCGCCTCCGGCGGCTTCGGCGGTGAGCGCCACGGCGATCGCCCCCTGCAGGAAGAGCAGGAGAGACGCCAGTTCGGACAGATCGGACATGCGTTCATCCATGGCGAACATCGTCGGAGCAGACCGTGAGTCCAGGATTGGCCGCAGATGAGCAGCCGGTGAGAACGATTCAGGGACGCCGGAACTCGCCGGGCACCCGATGCACCGCCACGTCGCAGGGCACCGCCTGGAGGATGCGACCGGCCACCGTCCCCATCAGCACCAGTTTCGTGGCGCCCGCCCCCCGATTGGTGACGGTGACCAGGTCGGCGGAGCGTCGGCGCACCACCTCCTCCACCACCTGGGCGGGAGGCCCATGTTCGACGACGGTGCGGACCCGACCCGGCCAGCGGGCCGCGAACTTGGCCATCGCCTCTTTCGCCTGGATGAGGCGACGGCGACTCGACGAGTCGATCTCTTCGGGAAACATGCCGGCTCGGGCCATCAACCCGTCGTGGCGGCTGGGGAGCGCGTACACGAGGGAGAGGTCGGCGTCGGGTGCCAACTCCAACGCCAGCTCCACCGCCGCCGCCGACAGCTCCGACAGGTCCACGGCGGCGACGACCCGACGGTACGGCACCCGGGGTTGGCGGCGCACCACCAGCACGTCGGTCCACGACGTCTCCGCCACCCGGGCGGAGACAGGTCCGAGGCGGGGATGGTCCACCGGTGACGCCCCCACCACCACCAGCCGGGCTTCCTTCCCGGCTTTGACGATCTCCCACACCGGCGACCCCTTCGACACCTTCAAGTCGACGGGGACCTCCGCCCGTCCACCCAACCACCGGGCCATGTCTTCGGCTTCCCGGGTCCGGTGGTCCCGAACCAGCTTGACGACACCGTCGTGCAGGTAGGCGTCACCGAGGGGCTCGAGCACGTGGAGGATCTCCAACGCTGCGTCGAGCTGCTCGGCCACCAGCCGGGCGCGTTCGGCGACACGACGACCGAGGGGGGTGACGTCTACAGCCGCAACCACCCGCGTTTGGGGTCCCTCCTCCACGACGGGCTGCACTCTACTCGCCGTCGCCGACCCTTTGCCCGCCCGGCTCACTCCCCCGGCCGGTATTCGGCTTCCAGGTGGGCGCGGACGTCGGCCTCGTCGAACCAGACCGGTTTCAGTTCGTTGCGGGCGAACAGGTCGGCCTGGTCGGCGTAGTGGGGGGAGTCGGGTCGGAGGGTGGCGGAGCCGAACTGGTGGACGGACCGCGACGTGACGGTCCCGTCGGGCCGGAAGGAGACGACGAGCACGTAGGCGTCGCCGGCGATGCCTTCGAACCGGCCGTCGACGAGCCGCCCGTAGACGGCCCGGAGGAGGTCGGGACCGCCGTCGAGGGGGAGGTCCCGGTCGCCTCGGACGAGACGGTTCACGTCGCCCCACGGCGGGTCCACCCGCCCGAACCGGTCCACCAGCGTCTCCACCGCCGCCGTGAACGCCGCGGCCAGCTCCCCGTCGGAGACGTCGATCGGTTCGGCGAGCTGGGACGGGTTGATGTCGACGTCGGCGGCCAACAGCTCGGCCAAGGTCACGACGATCAGGGCGGTGGCACGGTCCGCACGGTCGGCGGACCGGTCCCAACGAGCGATCGTCTCCAAAGCCCGGTCGATGTCGGCCGACGTTCCTTCCAGGCCCAGTCCCAGGATCCGGTCCCGGAGACGGACCGGCGCCGACGTCTCGTCGTAGACGACGTCGAATTTGATCGCCACCAGCTCGTCGAAGGTGATCGACGGATCCGCCGCCAGCAGGGTTCGGGACCGGAGCGAACGGTTCGTCTCGTGGGTTTCGATCCCCATCGTGGCGGGGAAGTCGCCAGGCCGGGGCGAATCGTCGGGTCCGGCGGCGGTGTACGGGGTGGAGTTGGAACTCTGGATGTATCCGGACTCCGGGTCGACCACCTGAGGCAGCGCCGACAGGGGCAGGTAGGAGGTCCACAGGGTGGCGGTGGTGTCTCCGGGCAGGTACCCGTCCCAGTCGAATCGGGGGTCCCGGTCGGGGAACAGCCCGTGGTAGATGTAGGCGATCCGTCCGGTCCGGTCGGCGTACCCGACGTTGAACGACGGCAGTCCGTTTCGGGCGGAGAGCGCGTCCCGCCACTCCTCGAAGCTGGTGGCCTTGTTCATCCGGTAGAGCTGTTCGGCGAGTCCCACCGTGCCCATCCCCGCGTAGCGGACGGCGTAGGTGCCGTGGGGTCGGCGGATCACCGGCCCGAAGACCGACCAGAGGGCCTCCCGTTCGAAGGTCCAGCGGAGCCGCCCGACGAGCCGCACCTCGATCTCGGCGGTCCGTACCTCGAAGGTCTTCCATTCGCCGTCCACCCGGTAGCGGTTCGGGTCGTCGGGGTCGACGTCGAGGAGGTAGACGTCGATCAGGTCGGGGCGGTTCACCGTGAACGACCAGGCCAGGTCCCGGTTGTGTCCGAGGGCGAGGAACGGCATCCCCGGGAACAGCGCCCCCGTCATGTCCCACCCTTGCTCGGAGTGGACGCTCGCCTCGTACCAGGCGACCGGGCCGGTCCAAGGCTGATGCGAGTTGGAGACGAGCATCGTCTCTCCCGTCGCGGATCGGCGGGGCGAGACGGCGAACACGTTCGACCCGTACCGGGCGGCGGGAGAGACGGACGCCGTCAGGTCGGGGCGTTCGTCCCCGAACAGGTCGCCGATCACCTCGTCGAGACCGAAGAACAGGGGGACTTTCTGCACGAAGGCGGCGACCAGGTCTTTGCCGGTCACCGGGAACAGGCCGACCAGGGCCTCGTCGGGGTGGGTGGCGGCGTAGTGGTTGAGCCCGTCGGCGTAGGCGTCGAGGACGTCCCGTACCTCCTCGGGGATGGTCGGCCATCCCTGCTCCACCGTGTCGGGGATCCGCAGGAGCGAGACGACATAGTCGACGGGGGCGGCGTCGGGCCCCATGACCGACGCCAGGCGGCCGCGGCCGGCGAGGAGCGTCAGTTGGATGGTGAGGAAGTCGTCTTCGGAGTGGGCCCAGGCGAGACCGTAGGCGACGTCGGCGTCGGTCTTCCCGAAGATGTGGGGTACGCCGTAGTCGTCCCGGAGGATCGTGGCGTCGTAGGCGCCGGGTTCGGGGGCGATGCCGGCCACCTCGTCGGCTGCGGATTCGGGCCAGAAGATCCACACCACCGACACGGCGACGACGACGCCGACACCGAGGAGGACCTTCTGCCATCGCCGCACCCCGCCGACGGTAGCCGAACCGCCTGCCCGACGGGGACGACGCCGGGCCCGACGACCGGCTGTCGGGCTGCGACCTCTACGATGCGCCGATGCGGATCGCAGCAGCTCAGACAGCCCCCGTGTGGGGAGACCGGGAAGCCACCACCCACGTCGTGGTCGACTGGATCCGCCGGGCGGCCGACGCCGACGTCGACCTGGTCGCCTTCGGGGAGACGTTCCTGTCGGGATACCCCTTCTGGATCTCCCTCACCGACGGCGCCCGGTTCGACGCGTCCGACCAGAAGGAGGCGTACGCCCACTATCTGGCGGGGGCGGTGACCATCGACGGTCCCGAACTGGCCGCCGTCGCCGACGCCGCCGCCGAGACGGGGGTGTTCGTCTACCTCGGGGTGACGGAACGTTCGCCGAGCGGCGGCACCGTGTACGCCACCCTCGTCGCCGTCGACCCGACCCGGGGCGTCGTCTCCGCCCACCGCAAACTGATGCCCACCCACGAAGAACGAATGGCGTGGGGGATCGGCGACGGACACGGCCTGCGCACCCACCGGGTAGGCGAGTTCATCGTGTCGGGGTTGAACTGCTGGGAGAACTGGGTGCCGGTCATCCGCCACACCCTGTACGCCCAGGGGACGATGCTGCATGTGGCGGTGTGGCCGGGGGCGGTGCGCAACACGGTCGATTCGACCCGGTTCATCGCCTTGGAAGGCCGCTGCTACGTCCTCTCCGCCGGGACGCTGCTCCGCCCCGACGACATCCCCTCGGAGTTCCCGCTCCGGGAGGAGGCGTTGGCCCGGGTGGACGACCTGGGCTACGACGGAGGGTCGGCCGTCGCCGGACCAGACGGCCGCTGGGTCGTCGAACCGGTCTCCGGGGAGGAACGCCTCGTCGTCGCCGACGTCGACGCCGACACGGTGCGGGGCGAACGCCAGAACTTCGACCCGGCCGGGCACTACTTCCGGGCCGACGTGTTCCACGTCGAAGTGGACCGCACCCGCCTCGACCCGGTCGTCTTCACCGAACAGGCCTGACCGGCGGTCATCGCCATCGGGGCGGGAGGGGCCGTTCGAGGGCGGCGGCGAGCCGACGGAGGTATTCGTCACGTCCGATCTCGACGGCGCCGAGGGAGGCGAGGTGCCGGGTGACCCATTGGACGTCGAGCAGGACCGCACCTCCGTCCCGGAGTTCGGAGACGAGGCGGACGAGCGCCACCTTGGAGGCGTCGGATACCCGATGGAACATCGATTCGCCGAAGAACGCCCCGCCGATCGCCACCCCGTACAAGCCGCCGACGAGGTTCCCTTCGTCGTCGCGGGTCTCCACCGAATGGGCCCAGCCGAGGCGGTGCAGCTCGACGTAGGCGGCCCGGATGTCGGCGGTGATCCACCCGCCGTCCCGTGACCGGTCGGCGCACCCGTCGATGACCCCTTCGAAGTCGGTGTCGACGGTGGTGGGGAGCCTACGGACCGACCTCCGAAGCGACCTGGAGATCCGCAGTCCGTCGAGGGGGATGACGCCGCGGTGCAGCGGCGACCACCAGGCGAGACGTCCGTCGGGCAGATGCATCGGGAACATCCCCGCCCGGTACGCCTCGAGGATGGTGCCCGGTTCCAGGTCGGCGCCGAGCGCCACCACGTCGTCGGATCCGGCGTCGCGAGGGTCGGGGAACATCCACCGGGTGGGGGGCGGCTCGATCGGCATCAGCGGATCCCTGAGGTCGACTCTGCGGGGTGTGGCCTCCCGAGGCGGGATGCCGACATGCGACGGGTGCGCAGCATCCGACGATTATGGACGCCGCGGCGGCGGATAGGCTGAGGGTGGTACGAGGAGGTGCCCGCCATGACGACACATGAGGTTCTCAACCAGCCTCCCGAACTCGGCGAATACGACCTGTGGGCGACCGACCCGATCCTCCCCGGCGCCGTCGCCGACGGCGGCGCCGGATGGGCCGGCGAACATCTCGCCCAATTCGGGAAACGGGTGGGCCGCAACGACGTCCGGGCCTGGGGGGTGGCCGCCAACACCTACGAACCGGTCCTCCGGGCCTACGACCGTTTCGGACACCGCATCGACCAGGTCGAGTTCCATCCCGCCTGGCATGAGCTGATGAACCTGGCGATCTCAGAAGGAGTCCATTCGTTCCACCGGAACGGACGGGAAGGCAGCCATGTCGCCCGGGCCGCCCTCATGTACCTGGACAGCCAGATGGAACAGGGCCATTCCTGTCCCGTCTCGATGACGTCTTCGGTGCTGCCCGCCCTGCGGGCCAACCCGGAGCTGTCGGCGGTGGTGGAGCCCCTCATCACCTCCCGCAGCTACGACCCGACGTTCCGTCCCTGGTGGGAGAAGCCGGGGATCCTCATGGGGATGGGGATGACCGAGAAGCAGGGCGGATCTGATGTGCGCACCAACACCTCGGTCGCCGAGCCCCTCGGCGGCGACGAATACGAGGTGACCGGCCACAAGTGGTTCACGTCGGCGCCGATGTGCGACGCCTTCTTGATCCTCGCCCAAGCCCCCGGCGGACTCACCTGTTTCTTCCTGCCCCGGCACCGCCCCGACGGGTCCGTCAACGCCATCCGGATCGAACGACTGAAAGACAAGCTGGGGAACCGGTCGAACGCCTCCGCCGAGTTGGAGTTCGACGGGGCGTGGGTGCGGCGGGTCGGCGAGGAAGGCCGGGGGGTGAAGACGATCATCGAGATGGTCAACGGCACCCGCCTGGACTGCACGATCGGGTCGGCGGCGATCATGCGTCAGGCGGTCACCCAGGCCGCCCACCACGTCGCCCACCGGTCCGCCTTCGGGGATGTCCTGATCGACAAGCCGCTGATGCGGTCGGTGATCGCCGACCTGGAGGTCGAAACCGAAGCGGCGACGCTGATGACGATGCGGGTCGCCGCCACCTTCGACCGGGCCGAGGTCGACGAGTCCGAGGCACATCTGAAACGGATCGTCACCCCGGTCGGGAAGTACTGGGTAGCGAAACGGTGCACGCCGGTGGTGCGCGAAGCCCTGGAATGCCTCGGCGGCAACGGCTATGTGGAAGAGTCGATGATGCCCCGCCTGTTCCGGGAGTCGCCCCTCAACGCCGTGTGGGAGGGGTCGGGGAACGTGATCGCCCTCGACCTGCTGCGGGCGATGGAGAAGGAGCCCGAGTCGGTGGAGGTGTTCCGGGAAGAAGTGGGGAAAGCCCGGGGCGCCGACGCCCGTTTCGACGCCCACCTGGACCGCCTCGACCGGGAGCTGGCGTCGCTGTCCGACCCGGAACGGGAAGCCCGCCGCCTGGCCGAGACGATGGCGATCGCCTTGGCGGGGTCGCTGGTGATCCGCCACGGCTCCCCCGCCCTCGTCGACGCCTACCTGGCGACGCGGGTGGCAGGCGACTGGGGGGCGATGTTCGGGACGTTGCCGCCCCGCCTCGACCTGGATCCGCTGGTGGAGGCCGCCCGGGTGAGTTGAGCCGGTAGCCTCGCCCGGCGATGCGGGCGATGGTGTGCAGCCGGTTCGGCGGGGTGGATGACCTCACCTGGACCGAGGTTCCCGACCCTCGGCCGGGGCCGGGGACGGTGCTGGTCGACGTGGAGGCGGCGGGGGTGAACTTCGCCGACCTGCTGATGCTGGCGGGCCGCTACCAGGTGAAACCGTCCGCCCCGTTCGTTCCCGGGTTCGAGGTGTCGGGCCGGGTGGCGGCCGTCGGCGCGGGCGTGGAGCAGGTGGCCGTCGGTGAGCCGGTGATGGGCTTCGTGTGGGAGGGCGGCTACGCCGAGAAGGTGGTGGTGCCCGCCACGGCCGTCTTCCCCCGTCCCGTCACGTTCGGTGCGGTCGAAGGGGCCGCCTTCCTCGCCGGGTACGGGACCGCCGGGCATGCCCTGTTCGACCGGGGCCGCCTCCACGCAGGCGACCTGGTGGTGGTGCTGGGTGCGTCCGGGTCGGTCGGGTCGGCGGCGGTCCAGCTAGGGGTCGTATCCGGGGCGGAGGTGGTGGCGGTCACCGGGTCCGATGGGGGCGAACGGCTGGCCCGGCGCTTCGGCGCGGCCGGGGTGGTCCGCCGGGACCGTGTCTGCGACCTGGCCGAGGCTGTCTTCGCCGTCACCGGTGGACGCCGAGCCGACCTGGTCGTCGATCCGGTCGGCGGTGCGGTGAGCCGGCGGATCCTCGACGTGCTCTCCCCCGGCGGTCGGCTCCTCGTCGTCGGGTTCGCCGCCGGGGACATCCCCCACCTCCCCTTCGACCTGGTCCAATCGAGGGAGGTGGAACTGGTCGGCGTGTACTGGGGCGCCCTGGCCGACCGGTTCCCAGCCTCCAACCGGCGGCTCATCGCCCACCTGAGCACCCTCGCCGCCGAAGGGTCGATACGTCCCGCCGTCACCGCCACCTTCCCTCTCCCCCGCGCCCGCGACGCCCTAGAGGCAGTCCGCCGCGGCGACCCCGCCGGGCGGGTCGTCCTCACGGTCGGATAGAGGTCACTTGGCGAGGTCGGGGGCGGGTTCGAGGTCGGGCAGGTCGATACCCCACAGCCTGGCGGCGAGCCGGCAGGCCGCCACCGCCTTCGGAGCCACCGACGGGTCGGTGAAGGCCTCTTCGACCCGGCGGATCCGGCCCATGATCGACTCGGCGCTCTCCGCCTTCACGTAGTGGATCGGACAGTCCGGCAGATCCCCGACCCCTCGACCTGCGGCCACCACCATCACCCCCGCAGCGCCCCACTCGCCGAGCGTGGCGACGAAGCCGGCGGCGGGGGCGGCCACGTCGAGCGCCACGATCCGGCGGCGGCCCCGGTGGATGGCGGCCAGCTTCTCCGCGAAAGCTCCCATCCCCGGACGGTACCGTCGACGGTCGGCAGACGCGCCGCCACTGCTCCCCGACGAGAGTCCCGTTCGGCGCCGCATCGACGAGTCGGCTCTGGCACACTCGGGACGACGATGCCCGCCACCATCCTCACCGCCGTCGCACCATGACCCTCGAGGTACGCACCGCCGAACCGGCCGAACGCATCCACCCGAACCCGGTCGTTCTCGTCCACGGCGCCTGGCACGGGGCGTGGTGCTGGGACGAAGGGTTCATGCAGCGTCTCGCCGACCGGGGAGTCGAAGCCCACGCTCTGAGCCTGCGGGGACACGGCACCAGCCCCAACCGGAAGAGTCTGCGCCGAACCTCCATCTCCGACTACGTCGCCGACGTCCGCCAGGTGGCGTCCACCTTCGACACCCCGCCGGTCATCGTCGGACATTCGATGGGCGGGTTCGTCACCCAGCACTACCTCGCTGCCGGGCATCCGGCCGCCGGCGCGGTCCTCATGGCGTCGGTCCCCCCGACCGGGGTGGTCCCCACCACCTTCCGGATCGCCCGTCGTCACCCGGGAGCGTTCCTCCGCACCAACCTCACCCTCCGTCTGTGGCCGATCGTCGCCACACCGCCCCTGGCCAAAGACGCCCTGTTCGGAGACGAGATGGACGACACCCGGGTGCGTGCCCTGCACGGTCGGCTTCAAGACGAGTCGTACCGGGCCTATCTCGACATGATGTTCCGGCGTCCCCGACCAGACAGGGTGACGGTGCCGGTGCTGGTGCTCGGTGCGGGCCGGGACCGGATCTTCACCGTCGACGAGGTGGAGGCGACCGCCCGCACCTACGGGACGTCGGCGGTGATCTTCGAGGACATGGCCCACGACATGATGCTCGAACCCGGCTGGGAACGGGTGGCGGACACCATCGTCGACTGGATGTCCGACCAGTCCCTCTGACTAGTCCCTCCGGCGGGTTCGAGAAGGGTCCTCATGTTTTCGGGGCCTGCGGCCGACCTCTGATAGTGAGCGTCCTCTTCGGAGGACGTGAGCGGAGCGGAGTCAGGGGGTGGGGTCACCGCCGTTGCGGCCTCACCCCCACTCCATCTCCTTCGGGTGGGGCGGGCTGGGGGGCCATCCCCCGGGTATCGGGTACCGGGTCGGTCATCGGGGCCCTCGGCCGTCGCCGGGGGCCTCCGATGTCGACTCCAGCACCGCGTTCCGCCAGAACCCGTGGTCCGAGTCCTCCACCACCCGGTAGCCGCGCTCGTTCAACAAGCCGAGCATCTCCTGTGGGGAATGGACGAAGACCCGAAACTCCAGGCGCTGGAGGCGGAGGAAGAGGTTGAAGATCCGCATCGCAGCTCGCACCCACGCCTTGTCTTGGGGGAAGGTCAACGCGATGAGCCGGGGGCGCAGCGATGCGGCCGCCTCCAGCATCCGGTCGGCCCACGGGTAGCAGCAGACGACCCGGTGGAGGACGACGACGTCGACGGGTGGCAACGTGTCCGCCTCGTCGACGAAGTCCCCGACCCGGTATTCGATCCGATCCGATAGGCCCATCTCGTCGGCGAGGCTGTCGGCCGCCTCCTGCCAGCCTGCGGAGATCTCGATGTTGGTCGCACGCGCGGCTCCTGCTTGGAGCAACGCCGCCTCCAACGTGCCGAGCCCTCCCCCCACCTCCAACACCGCGGCTCCGTCGACGCCCCGAGCGACGAGGGCGTCGACCAGCGCTTGAGCGGTCCCGTCGAGACCTTTGCGGCGGAACCGCCGGGCTCGCCGGGCGGCCATCCGACGGCGGAACAGCCGCCGATAGTCGGTCTGGTAGCAGCAGGAAGCCATCGACCGCACCCTACCCCGCCGTGTGCACGATCTCGCGGAAACCGCCGGCGCGTGCCCACGGATGGTCAGACGAGGACGACGTGGACCTCCCGAGGTCCGTGCACACCGACGTTCAGCCGCATCTCGATGTCCCCGGTCCGTGACGGCCCGGTGACGAACACCACGTTGGCGGCGTCGACGATCGCGCCGGCGTTCGTTTCCGCCCAGTGGGCCAAACTCCGACAGATGGCTTCCTCGGCGAGGATCACCACATGGACTTCGGGGATCAGCGACGCCATCCGTGGTCGTCCCGGCCCGGAACGGATCACCACGGTCCCCGTCTCGGCGAACCCGGCCTCCGCCCCGGTGACACCGAGCACGACGTCGAAGTAGCCGGACTGATGCCGCCGCCTCCCTTCGGCGTCGGCCGGGACGTCACCCGCCAACGCCGACAGTCCACCGTGGCGTAGCCCGGCACCGACGCCGGGCGGCAGCCATTCGTCGTCCCAGCCCAGGTATTCGGACGTCCCCAGGCGGTCGGCCAACGCCAAGACGACCTCCACCGGGTCGTCCCGGTGGGCGACACCGCCGACTCTCCCCAGGGCGGCGACGAACGCCTCGGTGAGGTCGACTTCGGGGAGGTCGGGGACGACGAGTCCCGGGGGGTCGGCATCCGGGAGCCGAGCGGCCCGCGCCGCCGCCTTCACCCGGGCGATGAAGGCGTCACGTTCCATGCCGCTCCCCCCATCTCCGGCGGAACGGCTTCTTCGCCGGTGCCCGCAGCGACCGGAACCGGGTCCAACCCGACGCGTGGAAGGGGAGACGTTCGATCCGGCCGGACCGTCCGAACAGCCGTGCCGCCAGCGCCCCCAACCCGAGGAAGGCTCTCCAACGCCACGGCCCGGTGGCGGCGATCCGGTAGGCCCGTAGCCCCGGAGCCACCCAGCGGAACGGGTGGTGTCTTTCGTCGGCGGCCCGACGGCGCAGATGCAGCAGCATCCGGGGAATGTCGATCCCTACCGGACAGACGTCACGGCAGGCGCCGCATAGGGTGGAGGCGAACGGCAGGTCGGCCCACGGGTCGAGGCCCATGAGGGCGGGTGTCACCACGGCGCCGATCGGACCGGTGTAGACGGACCCGTAGGCGTGGCCGCCCACCGCCCGGTAGACGGGACAGACGTTGAGGCACGCCCCGCAGCGGATGCAGGCCAGGATCTCGGCCGTCTCTGCGGCGAGGGCACGGGACCGGCCGTTGTCCAAGATGACGACGTGCAGTTCGTCGGGCCCGTCCGGGTCGCCGACCCGGCGAGGCCCCGTGACGATGTTCGAGTAGACGCTGAGCCCCTGCCCGGTGCCCGACCGGGCCAACACTTCCAGCATCTGCGCCAGGTCGCCGGCGGTGGGCACCACCCGTTCCATCCCCATGACGGCGACGTGGATCGGCGGCGCGGTGGTCACCAGCCGGCCGTTGCCTTCGTTGGTGACCACGCAGATCGACCCGGTCTCGGCCACACCGAAGTTCACGCCCGAGATCCCCAGGTCGGCTTCCAGGAAGATGCGCCGCAGGTGGGCTCGGGCGATCCGGTTGAGTTCGTCGGCGTCGTCGGTGTAGGGCACACCGAGCTTGTCGGCGAAGAGCCTGCCGACGTCGGCGGCGGTCTTGTGGATGGCAGGGGCGATGATGTGGGAGGGGTGCTCCCCGGCGAGCTGGATGATGAACTCCCCCAGATCGGTCTCGACCACTTCGACGCCGCTCGCCTCCAGGGCGTGGTTGAGGGCGATCTCTTCGGTGACCATCGACTTGGATTTCACGACGCGGCGCACCCGACGGTCCTGGATCACCCGCTGGATGTAGCCGATCGCCTCGGTGCCGTCGGCGGCGAAGAAGACGTGTCCGCCGTTGCGTTCCACCTGGTCGGCGAACCGTTGCAGATGGTCGTCGAGGTGGGCGAGGGTGTGAAGACGGATCTGGCGGGCCGCATCCCGCATCTCGTCGAAGGCGGGGTAGGCCTGCCGGGCGGCTTCCCGCAGCCCGGCGAGACGTTCGGCTCCGACCCGGTTGGATCGGGCCACGTCGCTTCCGACCGCCTGTCGTGCCCGTTCGACGAAGGTCACGGGGGTGACGGTCATGGTTCCGTCGCCAACAGTTCGGCGATGTGGCACACCCGGAGGGGACTGTTTCTGCGTCGCAGACCGCCGTCGAGGTGCAGCAGACAGCTCACGTCGCCGCCGACGACGAGGTCGGCTCCGGTGGCTTCCAGGTCGTCGAGTTTGGCGTCCATGATCGCCGCCGACACCTCCGGCATCTCGACGGCGAAGAGCCCTCCGAATCCGCAGCATTGGTCGGGTTGGGCGGGTTCGACCCGTTCGACGCCGGTCACCGAGTCGATGAGGGCCCGGGCGTGGGGACCGAGACCCAGGTTTCGCATGCCGTGACACGACGAGTGGTAGACGACCCGGCATCCTTCCCGCAGCACTCCCAGGTCGGAGATCTCCAGGTCGTCGACGAGGAACTGGGTGAACTCTCGGGTTCGTGCCGCCACCCGCCGGGCCGCCTGTTCCCATCCGGTCCCTTCCGCCAACGCCGGGACGTGATGGACGAGCATGTCGGTGCATGACCCTGAAGGCACGACGATCGGCCCGTCGGTGGCGTCGAGGACTTCGACGTTGTAGGCGGCCATCGCTTCGGCGTCGGCGACGAGCCCGGCGTTGTAGGCGGGCTGGCCGCAACAGGTCTGGGCGTCGGGGAATTCGACGGTGCAGCCGGCCCGTTCCAGCACTTCCGTCGCCGCCGTTCCGACTTCGGGAGCGAACCCGTCCACGAGACAGGTGACGAAGAGCTGAACCCGGGTCATGCCGCCACGATATCGCGCCGGTGCCGGTCACCGCCGTCCCGTCCCACATCTACCCTGGGGCGGCGAGAGGAGGGTCCGATATGAGTCTGATCGAAGAGCTCGTCGCGTCGGGTCGTCATCGGCTGCTGATCGGCGGCGAATGGCGCGACGCCTCCGACGGCGCCCAGATCACCGTCCTCGATCCGGCCACCGCCGAACCGATCACCGCCGTGCCGAGCGGGTCGGTCGCCGACGGCCTGGCCGCGGTCGACGCCGCCGCCCAGGCCGCGCCGGCCTGGGCGGACACTCCGCCACGCGTCCGGGCGGAGATCCTCCGAGCCGCCTTCGAGGCCCTCGTCGACCGGGCCGACGCCTTCGCCGAGCTGATCGTCCGGGAGATGGGCAAGGCCCTGCGGGAGGCGAAGGCCGAGGTGCTCTACGCCGCCGAGTTCTTCCGGTGGTTCTCGGGGGAGGCGGTGCGGAACCTCGGTTCGATCGCCACCGCCCCGGAGGGCGACAAGCGGATCATCTCGATCCACCAGCCGGTCGGTGTCTCCCTGCTGGTGACCCCGTGGAACTTCCCCGCGGCGATGGCGACCCGCAAGATCGGTCCGGCGATCGCAGCCGGATGCACAATGATCCTGAAACCCGCCTCGGACACGCCCCTCACCGCGTTGGCGATCGGCGCCCTGCTGGAGGAGGTGGGGGTCCCCCCCGGGGTGGTCAACGTGGTGCCGACGTCACGTTCCGGCGAGGTGGTGGGGGCGATGCTCGACGACCCCCGGGTGCGGAAGCTGTCGTTCACGGGCAGCACAGAGGTCGGGAAGCTGTTGTTGGAGAAGGCCGCCCGACACGTGGTGAACTGCTCGATGGAGCTGGGAGGCAACGCTCCTTTCGTCGTGTTCGAAGACGCCGACCTCGACGCGGCGGTGGAGGGGGCGATGGTGGCGAAGATGCGCAACGGCGGACAGTCGTGCATCGCCGCCAACCGGATCTACGTCCACGCCGCCGTCGCCGACGCCTTCGCCGACCGGTTCGCGGCGGCGATGGCCGCCACCCGGGTCGGCGTGGGTTTGGACCCGTCCACCGAGCTGGGTCCGCTGATCAACCTGCAGGCCGCCGAAGGGATCGCCGAGCTGGTCGACCAGACGGCCTCCCACGGCGCCCAGGTGAGGGTGGGGGGCCGCCGCCCCGACCGTCCCGGCTTCTTCTTCGAACCGACGGTCCTCACCGACGTCCGTCCCGACGACCCGATCCTCGCCACCGAGATCTTCGGCCCGGTGGCGCCGATCGTCACCTTCGAGACCGAGGAGGAGGCGATCGACCTCGCCAACGGCACCCTGTGGGGTCTCGCCGCCTACGTCTACACCGGTGACCTCGCCCGGGGTTTGCGGGTGGCCGAGGCGATCGAGGCGGGGATGGTGGGGATCAACCGGGGCCTCATCTCGGATCCGGCGGCTCCGTTCGGCGGGGTGAAGGAGAGCGGGCTGGGACGTGAAGGGGCCCACGAGGGCCTCATGGAGTTCCTGGAGACGAAGTACATCGCCGCTTCCTGGTAGAGGGGCCGACATCCCCCCGTTTCCCGGCACCCACCCCCGGTGGGGGTGGGTATGCTGCCCGCCATGTCTACGACCGAACTCCTGCAACCCGCGTTCGACGCGATCTCCGACTGCGACGAGGCCCTCGTCGAACTGGAGGAACGCTGCTGCAAGCCCGAACGGAGCCCCCGGATGAAGGCGTTGGGCGACTCCCTCGACCGGATCCGTACTGCCCTCGAGGCTGTCGCCGACGACCACGACGCCGCCTCCGTCGCCCTCGTCCACATGGAGGACGTCGGCGCCCAGATCGGCCGCCTCCAGGTGGGTTGCTGCGCCCCGAACCGGCTCCCCCTCTATGCCCGTATCCTGCAGAACCTGACGACGGCGCAGCGGGCCGTCAACAAGGCCACCGGCGGACACTGAGCGGGAGCCGGCCCGGCGGGCGTTCAGCCGACCGGCCGTGCCGGTACCCGGTCGGTCGGCACCAACAGGGCGAACGCCCAGCCTCCTTCGTCGCCGAGGATGAAGAGGGGGAACGTTCCTTCGGGGCTCTGGGCCAGCAGGCACGTCCCCGCCAGCAGTTCGCTGCGACCGATGAACAGCGGACCGTCGACGACCCGACCGTCGCACACCTGGATCGGCTGACCTTCCCACAACGCCCAGAGTTGGACGTGGGCGGGGTCTTCCAGGTCCCAGAAGATGCTGAACAGCGTCCCGGGGACGGTGCGTCCCGGCATGTGCACGTCGCCTTCCAGCCCGAGGCCACCCCAGCCGGGGATCGGCACCGGGTCGACGGGTTCGGTCGGGTCGATGGGTTCGACCGGGTCGACGACGACGGGTTCCGGCCCGAGCGGTTCGGGGGTGATCGGCTCGATGACGATCGGTTCGGGCACGGGTTCGGCGTCGACGACGACCGGTTCGGCGACGGTGGCCGGCTCCACCTCGACCATTGCGACCAGATCGGGGCGGCTGACGGGAGCCGCACCGGCGGGGAGGGCGCCGAGGACCGTCCCGACGGCAGCCAACGTGAGTACCAGCTTGCGCATGGTGGTTCCTTTCCCTGGCGTACGCCCCTTCGACGGCGCGCCACCGGGAGACGGTTCCCACCGATGTCAGCCCGGCCGCTCCATCTCGAAGTAGCCGGGCACCGTCTTCGTGTATCCCGACCCGGCCATCCGCCCGACCGCCCGAAGCCCGATCGGGTCGATCCGGGTGCCGTCGAGGAGGTCGGACCGGACGTGCATCCGAAGTACCCGGCCGAAGACGACCGTGTTGGTCGGCGGGTCGTCCAGTTCGACGGTGCGGGTGAGTTCGCATTCGAGCCGTACCGGCGACGCCGCCACCATCGGCGCCGCCACCACGTCGCCTTGGACCGTCTCCAAGGCGGCGAGTTCGAATTCGTCCACCTCGGGTCCGTATTCGCCGGACGTCAGGTTCATCGCCTCTGCCAGGTCTTCGTCGACGACGTTGACGGTGAACACTCCGGTGGCGAGGACGTTGGCGAGGGTGTCTTTGGGTCGGTCGCCCCGCCTGCCCGGGGAGAACAGGACCGTCGGTGGCGTCCCGGCGACGACGTTGAAGAACGAATAGGGTGCCAGGTTGCGGCGACCGTCGGCGTCTTGGGTGCCGATCCATCCGATCGGGCGGGGCACCACACCTCCGATGAGGAGTTTGTACCGGTCGACGGGTTGGAGTCGGTCGAAGTCGAAGGGCGTGTATTCGGGTCGCATCCGCCCAGGGTACCGACCGCCGGGTCCGGGGCGCCCGGGCCGAGCCGTCGACGGATGCCACACTGTGGCTCCATGACCGAGCTCCGAGGCAGAACCACCGTGTACCGGCTGCGGGTGCGTTGGGGAGAGACCGACCCTTTCGGCATCGTGTTCTACCCCTCGTTCTACGTGTGGATGGACCAGGCCACCCACGAGCTGTTCCGCTCCCCTGCCGGCAGTTTCGCCGACCTGTTCACCGGCAGCGGCTACGGCTTCCCGATCGTCGAAGCGGTGTGCCGCTTCCGGAGGCCGGCCCGCTACGACGACGAGATCGCCGTGACGTCGTCGGTGGTCGAGCTGCGGAACCGCAGCTTCACGGTCGAGCATCGGTTCGACCGTGGCGACGACGAGATCGCCGTCGGCCACGAAGTTCGGGTGTTCGCCCGACCCGATCCGGACGACCCGTCACGGCTCACCACCGACACGATCCCTGAGCTTCTCCGGAGGTTCCTGCTCGGTGAGGTCGACCGCCCTGTGTGACGGTCGACGAGACCGACCCCTCGAGGGTGGAGAGCCGACGAACCCCGCGGCAGGGTACGCCCCGGCCGGCCACCTTGGCTGCGTCGCCCCCTAGGGTTGTGGGTGGAGGAGGTTATGGGTGCGAGGCTGACGTCGAGGAGGGTTTTCGTCCGGGACCTCGGCTTGGGGGTCGTCGCCCTCACCGTCGGCGGGACGCTGTGGGCGGCCTGCGGCGGTGACGAGGCTTCCCCGTCCGGGTCGGCCTCCGTCCCCGGTGCGACACCGCCTCCCGGCTCCGACGTGTCGCCGCCCGCCGCGCCGGTTCGAGCCGAACCGACGGTACGGCAGGTGCTGTTGGATTTCGTCTCCGCCTACGTCGTGGTGCGGGGCACCGAGGCGGTGGTGGTGGACACCGGTGTCGGCGGCAGCGCCCCGGCGATCGAACGGGGGTTGGCGGAGGTGGGCGTGGGCTGGTCCGACGTCGGTCATGTGCTCCTCACCCACCGGCATCCCGACCATGTCGGATCCCTCGGCGACGTCGCCGCCCGGGCGTCCGACGCGGTCCTGTATGCGGGCGCCGCCGACGTCGAGGCGATCGACACGCCCCGACCCCTCGAACCGGTCGGTGACGGGGACACGGTGCTGGGTATGAAGGTCGTCGACACTCCCGGCCACACCCCCGGCCACGTCTCGGTGTTCGACCCGGAGGGGGCGGTCCTCATCGCCGGGGACAGCCTCAACGGGGAAGGGTCGGGGGTGGAGACGATCGTCGACGGGGTCGGTGGCCCGAATCCCCGGTTCACCGCCGACATGGCGACGGCGATCGCCTCGGTACGCAAACTCGCCGCCCTGGCCCCCGACACCATCTACTTCGGGCACGGCGAACCGAAACTGGCCGGGGCCGCCGTCGCCCTCGAAGCCCTCGCCGCCCGGCTCTGACGGCCTGTTTCTGGTCCAGCGGCTCATCCGGAGGTAGACGTCCCGACACCAGATGGAGGCACCAGCGAAGGGGGCCGGTTGTCCCCACGCAGGTGGGCGCGGACCGATCGTCGACGAATCGTAGGGTGTCGTGGTGAGGCTTGAGGCCAGGACCGGGTCGGACTCACGGGACCTCGAACAGCTACCCAATGCATCGGGTCTCGATGACCATCTGCTGTTCGTCGACCACGGTGGCCGTGTTGGCGTCGGTCGACACTACGTGGGGCGCCGAACCGAGGAGTTCTCCCCACGGGGCCGACAGGTTCGAAGAAACGAACCTTCGAGCTCGACCCGAAATCTGTCATACCCGTCCCGTATGGTTGGAGCCCATGGTGCGAGGGCGAGATGTTCGCGGGTCCAGGCTTTCGGCATGGTGGGCAAAGGCCGAAGGCGATCGTCGACATCTCCTCACCCACCACATGCTCGACGTCGCACACGTCGCCGGCGCGATGTGGGACCGCGTCCTGTCCGAGAGGATGCGGACGTGGCTCGCCGACGCCGCCCTCGACCGGGAGGCCTTCATGGCGCTCGCAGGCCTCCACGACATCGGAAAGGCATCGCCGGGGTTCCAGGCGAAACGCCCCGACCTCTTCGGCGGATACCCCGAACTCCTCGAACCACGATCGCTCGAGGTTCTCCTCCGCGCCGGTAGGAAGACCCCGCACTCGATCGTCTCGTATCACACCGCCCGGGCCATCCTCGACGATGCCTCCGGCGCGGCCCCGGAGCCGCTGGCGCTCGTCCTGGGCGGTCACCACGGGGTGTTCCCACCGCCATCGGCCAAGGTGCGGTGCGATCCGATCGCCGCGGGAGACGACCGATGGTCGGCAGCCCGTGCCGAGCTGTGGCGGTGGATCGTCAGCCAGCTCGGCGGGCCAGACCTCGCCGCGACGCGCCTGAATCCCGAAGTCGCCGTCGTCCTGACCGGCCTGATCATCACCTGTGACTGGATCGGGTCGAACATCGACTGGTTCCCCTACGACGACACGCCGCTCGACACCTACGCCGAACTGTCTCGGACACGCGCCCAGACGGCGCTCGACGACCTCACGTGGTGGCGTTGGCTCCCGAAGCCCGGCCGATTCGTTGAGCGATTCCCGGGATTCGAGCCTCGTCCGGCCCAGGACGCCATCGACGAGCTCGCCGAGGAGCTCGACGAGCCGGCCCTCGTCATCGTCGAGGCGGAGACCGGGAGCGGAAAGACCGAGGCGGCGTGGCACCTGGCCGCCCGTTGGGTGGAGCGGGGGCTCGCCTCCGGTTTCTACATGGCGCTTCCAACCAGGGCGACGGCGAACGCCATGTACGCACGCGTCCGGGCGTTCCTCGAACGGGTCACGGAGTCGGAGGGAATCACAGCACAGCTGCTCCACGGGTGGGCGTCCCTCGATGCGGAGTTCCGCCGCCGGCTGTCGATACGGCCCACCCCCATCTACGACGACGCCGCCGCAGTGGTCGCCCGTCGTTGGTTCACGTACCGGCGTCGGGGACTCCTAGCCCCCATCGGAATCGGCACGGTCGACCAGATCCTGATGGCAGCGCTTCGGACCCGTTTCACGCCGCTACGCATCTCGGCCGTCGCCGACAAGGTGGTCGTCGTCGACGAGGTGCATGCCTACGACACCTACATGTCGACGATCCTTGACCGTCTCCTCGCCTGGCTCGGGCACCTCCGAGTCCCCGTGATACTCCTCTCGGCGACCCTCCCCTGCCGTCGTCGCGCCGAACTCCTCGCTGCCTACGCGGGTAACAGTCCGGAGGACGCTGCATCGGGCTACCCCGCGGTGACGTGGGCCGCTCCGAGAGGCCGTAGCGGCACACGTACGGTGGCCGCGGCTTCACCTGGTCGGAGTGTCCGGTTCCGGCTCGCTCCTGTGGACGATCCGGACGATGTGCGCCGCCACGTCGAACAGGCGGCTTCGATGTCCGAAACGGGCGCCAACGTCCTGGTCGTCGTCAACACGGTCACCCGGGCGCAGCAGATCGGGTCGGCACTCAGGTGCCTCGGGGACCGACTCCATGTCGTCCACGCGCGGATGCCGTTCGAGCAGCGGGACGCGGCCGAACGAGAGATCATGGAGCGATTCGGACCGGACACGAACGATCGCCCCGCAGGCCACGTCGTCGTGGGTACCCAGGTCCTCGAGCAGAGCCTCGACATCGACCTGGACGTCCTCATCACCGACCTCGCCCCGATCGACGCCATCCTCCAGCGCGCCGGCCGTGTCCACCGGCATCGCCGTTCTCGCCCGGCCGGGTTCGAAGAACCGGTGGTGGTGGTAGCAGGTTTCCGGTCCGGCGACGGCCCACCTGGCCTTCCGGAGGGTTCCACCTACGTCTACTCCCCTTGGGTGCTTCTCCGCACCCTCGCCGTCCTCAACGGCCCCGTCGAGATCCCACAGGACGTCAGGCGACTCATCGATGCGGTCTACGGCGACGACGACCTCTCCGTCCCCTGGCCTCGAGCTCTCGAGATGGCCGAAGCCGACCATGTCGCCGAACTCGACCGTCTGGCGCAGGCAGCGAGACTCCGCTTCGTCCCCGCGCCGGGCGAAGCGCTGTCGCTCGAAAGGGTGACCGACCCTGCGATCGACGACATCACCCCTGATGAGGGCGACCCGACCGTCGACGAGAGGATCCTCGCCGTGACCCGCCTCGGAGGCCCGAGCGTCGACGTCGTAATCGCCACCGCCGACCGACCGCTTCCCGACCCGCTGGACACTGCCGCGGCCGAGACGATCCTCCGCCGATCGCTCCGCCTGTCCAGTCCTGTCGGGCTCGTTCGGGCTCTCGCAGCCCAACCGCCCCCTTGGCCCGATCACCCGCTGCTCGCGTACACCCGGAGGATCGACTTGGACGAACACGGCCGCGGCGTCGTCTCCGGGTGGACGGTCACACTGGACCCGCTGCTGGGTCTCGTCGTCGAGAGAGAGGGGAAACGATGAATCTCGTCACCGACCCGTGGATCCCGGTCATCGATCACCGGGGAACCCGCAGCCTCGTAGGACTCCGGGACGTTTTCGCCCGTGCCACCGAGCTCGCCGGCATCGAAGGCGACACACCCCATGTTCGGGTCGCTCTCATCCGACTGCTCCTCGCCGTCTTCCACCGGGCGACCGGCGGTCCCCGCACCGTCGAGGAGTGGGCCACATGGTGGGAGGACCCGGCGCAGGTGGCGGCCGTCTGCGACTACCTCGACCGCGCCTCCGACCGGTTCGAGCTCTTCGACGATGATCGCCCTTTCTGGCAGTGTCCGACGCTCCCCGAGGATCGGGCTGTTCCCGTCGCCAAGCTCGTTCCTTCCCTCGCCAGCGGCAACAACCCGGTGTGGTTCGACCACACGAGCGTCGAACGGCCTGCACGCCTCACCTGGGCGGAGGCCGCCCGATGGCTCGTCGCCCTCCAAATGTTCGACCCGGGAGGCTTGCACACCGGGTACCCGAGAGGACGAGCGTCGTCGCAGCATGCCCCGCTCGCCGGTGTCACCGTCGTGCTCCCGGAGGGAACAGACCTCGCCCGAACGCTGCTGCTCGCGGCGGTGCGTTACGACCCCGCTTCGGAACGGCCGTTCGCTGCCACCGCACGCTCGCCTTCGGACGATCTTCCCGTCTGGGAACGGAAGCCGCCCGGACCCGAACCTGCTGTGCGGTCCCCGTCCGGCTACGTCGACTGGCTCACCTGGTCGCCGCTGCGCGTTCGCCTCTTCCTGGCAGGTGACACCGTCGAGGAGGTCGCCATCACCCCAGGAGATCGCCTTCCCGACGGAATCGAGTCATCGAGTTTCGAGACGTTCGTGCCGCTCATCCGCAGGTCCAAGCAGGTTGCGTTTCACCAGCTCAGGTTCGAACCGGATCGGGCCGCGTGGCGCAACTCGCAGGCGATCCTCGCCAAATCTGGCGAGGACGCGCTTCACCGGAGGGCCCGCGTCGTCGACGAGCTCGACGGGCTCATCGCCGCCGGACACCTCCCGGACGAGTGGACGATCCCACTGTGCGTCACCGGGCTCGCCGTGCGACAAAGCAAGGTCCTCGGCTGGGCGGAGGACCGCCTCGGCGTCCCCGCCCGCGTCCTCGACGATGTCGCCCTCGGACAGGTGCTCTCCCGAGCAGTCGAAACCGCCGAGCGGGTCGCCCGTGCCACGGCATGGGCAGCGAGGTTGGCCGTGGCCGGCGAGGAGCGGGCCGGCAATGCGAGTGGGGGGTTGACGCAGAGCATCCGGTCCCGACTCTTCGCCCTCCTCGCATCTGCTTCCGAGACGTTCCTCCTCCATCTGCCCCGTGCTCCTGTCGACGCCGCCGTCGACTGGTCGACGACGCTGGAGAAGGCCGTGTGGGAGGTGTGGGAGACCACGCTGCCACCGATCGGTGACGCCGAAGACCTCCGCCGCCGGGTCGTTTCCGAGGCGAGGCTGTGGGGAAGCGTACGGAAGGAACTCGGGACCTTCACCGAGGAGGTCCGCCTACTGAAAGGAGGTGAGCGATGAACGGCGGCAACGCGAAGGAACGCCGTTTCGTCGAAGCCATGGCGGCGTTGCGTGAACGCCGACCCGGGGATGCCGCAGCACTGCGACGCAGCCTCGGTCTCTCCCCGGGGGAAGATCCCCGCACCCATCCCGTCATCTACCCCTGGCTCGACGGTGTCGAACGCGCCGACGAGTGGCGGTGGTTCCTCGTCGCCGCACTCGTCGCGCTCGTCCCGAGCGTCCGCGCACTCCCCGAGAGCCGCATCAGCCTGGGGAGTACCGCCCGCCTCCTCATGGAGGCGACGAGACGGCCAGGTGACGACAAGGACCGGATGTCGTCGGTCGAGCGGAGGTTCGTGGCGCTCCTCGACGCGGCACGGTCCGAGCTGCCGACGCACCTCAGGCACTTCGTTCGGCTCGCCGTGACAGCCGGCGTCCCCGTCGATTTCGCCACGCTCCTCGAGGACCTCCGATGGTGGCCCCGTCGGGAAGTCCAGCGGCGATGGGCCAGGGACCTTTGGGTTGGCCGCCGTGAAGAAGAGAGATCCGCGACCACAACGGAAGGAGAGGATCGATGATCGTCGAATTGCACCTCATTCAGAACATCGCCCCGGCGAACCTGAACCGGGACGACACCGGCTCCCCGAAGGACTGCACGTTCGGCGGTGTCCGTCGGGCCCGCATCTCGAGCCAAGCCCTCAAGCGGGCAGCGCGCAGGGGTTTCACCGCCGCTGGCCTCGACCCGTCAGAGGTCGGGGTGCGGACCCGTAAGGCGGCTGCCGAGATCACCCGTAGGCTCGTCGAGCGGCACGGAAGGGAACCCGAGACGGCACGCACCGCGGCGGAGAACGCCCTCGCCAACTTGGGTCTCGACCAAGGCAAGGCCGGCAGCGAATACCTCCTGTACCTCTCCGTCGCAGCTCTCGACCGCTTCGCCGACCGATGCAACGAGCTCTTCGACCGACTCACCGGCTCGGAGAAGCCGAAGAAGGGAGAGATCAAAGAGCTGCAGAAGGAGGAACTCTTCGCCGCTCCGCGCGCAGTCGATATCGCCCTCTTCGGACGCATGGTCGCCGATCTGCCCGACCAAAACGTTGACGCCGCCTCACAGGTGGCCCACGCCATCTCCACCCACGAGGTCCGGCCCGAGTTCGACTATTTCACCGCGGTCGACGACCTCCAGGAGGCGGACGAAAGCGGTGCCGGACACATCGACACGCTCGAGTTCAACTCGGCGTGTCACTACCGGTACGCGGCGGTCGACACCCGTCAACTGGTCGAGAATCTGGACGGCGACCGAGAACTCGCCGCCCGGGGGCTGCGAGCCTTCCTGCACGCCATGATCCGGGAACTGCCGACCGGCAAGCAGAACTCGATGGCCGCCCACAACCCCCCGTCGCTGGTCCTCACGACCGTGCGGGAAGCGGGCCAGTGGAACCTCGCCAACGCGTTCGAGGATCCGGTCCGTCCCCGGGATGGCCTCGTCGGGGGGTCGGTCAGCCGGCTGCTTCGCTACTACGAGCGACTGACGGCCGTCTACGAACACCTCGCCCCGGCCGCTGCACACCTGGTCGCCGTCGACGATCTCACGAACGTTCCCGAGGGAATCGCCGTGGAGCCCAACGTCAGCGCCCTCGTCGACGCCACGGTCTCGGAGGCCTTCGATGGCGACGCAGCGTGACGCGACGCTCGTCCTCCGGCTCGCCGCGCCCATGCAGAGCTGGGGAACGTACTCCAGGTTCGATCGGCGCGACACCGGCTTGGAACCGTCGAAGTCAGGGATCATCGGCCTCCTTTGTGCTGCCCTGGGACGGCCCCGGACCGAACCGGTCGTCGATCTCACCGACCTCCGTGTCGCGGTCCGAGTCGACCACCAAGGAACGCCCGGTGTCGACTTCCACACCGTCGAAGCGGTACCGAACACCGAAGGCCGAAACCCGAAAACCGTCGTGAGCCACCGGTGGTATCTCGCCGACGCCGTCTTCCTCGTCGCGCTCGAGGGACCGCACCCCTTCCTCGAGTACATCGACGAAGCGTTACGGACCCCCAGATGGCTGCTCGCCCTTGGACGCCGCGCCTTCGTGCCGACACCGCCGCTGAGCCTCGGTGTGGAACGCAAACCGCTCGAGGAGGTCGTCAGCTCCTACCCCTGGCTCGTGACGAGCAGACGTATCCGGTCCGGCACCTTGAGAAGCCTGCGACGCGGCGAACGCGTGACCCTCCGAACCGTCACGGATTCGTTACCCGAACAGGCCGACGCCTGGCCGAGCGATCATCCCGTTTCGTTCGAGCCGCGACGGTTCCTTCGCAGACCGGTCGCCCACGGCGAGGTCCCCCTCACGGAGGATCTGATCCGAGAGGAGATGCCATGGAGCTCCACCTGACCCGCATCGTCATCGACCCGCGAGATCGGACGTCCCGAGCGGTCCTTCGCGACGTTCACCAAGCCCATCGTGTCGTCATGGCAGGCTTCCCCGACGTCGACGATGGTCACGCCCGGGAGCGGTTCGCGGTGCTCTGGCGCTACGACCGGCCTGTGCCGCCGACCCTCCTCGTCCAGTCTTCGGTTCCGCCCGACCACGGTGCGCTCTCCGAACGTCTCGCAGGCAGCCGGATCGAGACCAAGCGGATCGGAGAGATCCTCCAGAAGGCAATCAGCCCCGGACGTGTCTTGTCGTTCCGACTCGTGGCGAACCCGACCCGGAAGATCGACACGAAATCCGGTCCAGAGGGGCGACGACGCCACGGCCGCCGTGTTCCGCTGCGCCGAGACCCCGATCGGCTCGCATGGCTCGATCGCCGCTTCGGGGCCTCTGGTGCCCGTCCGGTGGTGACCGACGGTGTAGCAGACGTCAGGATCGGAGCCTCGACGACGTTCCGAGGTCGCCGCGACGGACGCGACGTGACCGTTGAAGGCGTCGACTTCGAAGGTCGCCTCGTCGTCGACGACACCGGCCGATTCCTCGAAGCCCTTCGCTCGGGGATCGGCCCCGGGAAGGCGTACGGCATGGGGCTCCTCACCGTGGCGAGGCCGTGAAACCCGAAGAACGTCCCCGTTCGGGCCATGACGTCCCCCGGCTGTCCGACGGGACGAGCTTCCTCTATGCCCAGCGATGCCGAATCGATCGGGATGACCAGACGATCGTCCTGATCGACGAGCGGGGCCGGATCCCGGTACCGATCGCTTCGCTCACCGCGCTCCTCCTCGGACCTGGAACACGGATCACGCATCGCGCCATGCTCACGATCGCCGACCATGGGTGCGCGGTCACCTGGGTCGGTGAGCAGGGGGTACGGTTCTACGCGGCAGGCGCCTCGCAGAACCGCAGCAGCAGGCTCGCAGAGGCCCAGGCACGGCTCTGGGCAGACGAGACGCTCCGAAAACGTACTGCACGACTCCTCTACCTGGTGCGCTTTCCCGGCGAGCGCGTCAAGAAGCTGTCGATAGCCCAGCTGAGGGGACGTGAAGGGGCGAGGGTCCGCCACGCCTACAAGCTCGCAGCGCTTCTCACCGGTGTCGAATGGACGGGACGACGGTACGACCCTGACGACTGGGACGCCGCGGATCCGGTGAACAGGGCACTGTCGGCGGCGACAGCGTGCCTCTACGGCGTCTGTCATGCTGCGATCACCGTCCTCGGCCTCATCCCTTCACTCGGGTTCATCCACGTCGGCCATCGCCTCAGCCTCGTGTACGACGTCGCCGACCTCTACAAGGTGGAGGTAGCTATCCCTGCTGCGTTCGAGGCCGTCGCCGACGGATCCCCCGACCTTGAGCGGGCGGTCCGTTACCGGCTCAGAGACCATTTCGCTCGCACGCGGCTTCTCGAGAAGATCGCCACCGACTTGGTCACGCTCTTCGACCCGGGGATCAGCGACGCAGACACCCTCGTCCGGCTCCAAGAAGGCAGGGAAGTCCTCCGCCTGTGGGATCCCGACGAGGGTGAGATCGATTCCGGCATCAACTATGCGGAGGAAGATGGCCCGTGGTCGTGATCGTCGTCGAATCGGTGTCGCCACGATTGCGAGGGCACCTGCGCCGTTTCCTCGTTGAGGTGGCCACCGGCGTGTACGTCGGTCGTATCCCCGCGCGGGTTCGGGAACGGTTGTGGGATCGGGTCGTCTCCGCCTTGGGGTCTGGTCGCGCGCTGATCGTCCGCCCCGCGGCGAACGAGCAGGGCTTCGTCTTTGACCTCGCAGGATGGACCGACCGGGAGCTGGTCGACCTGGACGGTTTCCAATTGTCGCGAATTCTGACCCAAGAAAGCTGAAGAATCGCAGGCATACTGGAAGTGATGTCCCCACGCACGTGGGGGTGGACCGAGGTTCATTCCCATCGAGAAGGCCCTCCTGTTGATGTCCCCACGCACGTGGGGGTGGACCCTCAATCGGCAAGCCCTGGATTTCGGCGATCGCGATGTCCCCACGCACGTGGGGGTGGACCCCGACTGGTGTTCGTCGACGCGGGCGGACAGGGGATGTCCCCACGCACGTGGGGGTGGACCGCCAACAAGGTCGGCAAGGGCACGAGAAGGCAAGATGTCCCCACGCACGTGGGGGTGGACCGCTGCCATGTCGAGACGGATGCGGGTGGAGGCGGATGTCCCCACGCACGTGGGGGTGGACCACCGGACATCAGGTCGGCCGGTCTGCCGTCCCTGATGTCCCCACGCACGTGGGGGTGGACCGTCTCCGGCCACGTCGGCTCCGCGGACGGCGGCGATGTCCCCACGCACGTGGGGGTGGACCCACGGCGACCTGCTTGATCGTGACCACCTTGTCGATGTCCCCACGCACGTGGGGGTGGACCGGAGGCGGTGACGGCATGACTCGCCTCACCCCCGATGTCCCCACGCACGTGGGGGTGGACCGTTCAGCTTGCCGCGGAACACGGCCTGCTGGCCGATGTCCCCACGCACGTGGGGGTGGACCGTTCCTGCAGGCCCTCGACGACGGCGCCGTCTTGATGTCCCCACGCACGTGGGGGTGGACCGTCGAACGGCCCGACATCGCCGACGAGTACGTGGGATGTCCCCACGCACGTGGGGGTGGACCACGCCGTCGAAAACCGTCGGCCCCGTCGACGTCGATGTCCCCACGCACGTGGGGGTGGACCCGGCGGATCCCGCTCGACTCGCCGTGGCGTGCCGATGTCCCCACGCACGTGGGGGTGGACCGGTGGGAGCATGACCGACCAGCAGACGTTGCAGGATGTCCCCACGCACGTGGGGGTGGACCGGTAGTAACGATCGCATTTGCGGTTTCTGGATCGATGTCCCCACGCACGTGGGGGTGGACCGGGTGTGCGGGGTGACATCGACAACTATGCGAAGATGTCCCCACGCACGTGGGGGTGGACCGCCGAAGCGTCGTGGGACGCCTCCGGAGTCGCCGATGTCCCCACGCACGTGGGGGTGGACCGCTGGTGGACCGGTGGCAGGGACGGTGGGGCAAGATGTCCCCACGCACGTGGGGGTGGACCCGGACGGGCGACCATTTGGAGGAGAGGATCGGCGATGTCCCCACGCACGTGGGGGTGGACCGCTGATCCTGTGGCCTCGGATCTCCCGGCCGTCGATGTCCCCACGCACGTGGGGGTGGACCCAACACGCTCACCGACGCCCTGTTCTGCTACGAGATGTCCCCACGCACGTGGGGGTGGACCGCAGGTCCGGCAAGTGGTGGCGTTGGTGCAGCAGATGTCCCCACGCACGTGGGGGTGGACCGTCCACTACGACGAGAACGGCCTCCACCACACGGATGTCCCCACGCACGTGGGGGTGGACCGTCGCCGATCATCCCCACGTAGGCGTTGGCCGAGATGTCCCCACGCACGTGGGGGTGGACCTAGGCCGCCACGATGGATCGTGTCCAGGCCGGAGATGTCCCCACGCACGTGGGGGTGGACCACTCTCGACGTAAGAGTCAAGGTGACCCTAGACGGATGTCCCCACGCACGTGGGGGTGGACCGTCCAGATCGAAGTCGGCTGGCGGCTATACCCGGATGTCCCCACGCACGTGGGGGTGGACCCGAACCCGTCACCTCGTTCGTATGAGCCGACGAGATGTCCCCACGCACGTGGGGGTGGACCAAGGCCCCCGGCTTCCTCGAACGGGTCGCCAAGGATGTCCCCACGCACGTGGGGGTGGACCGGCTGGCAAAACGCCGCCGAAGCCCGCCAAGAAGATGTCCCCACGCACGTGGGGGTGGACCCCGGCAGCTCGCCGTAGATGCGGATGTGTTGGCGATGTCCCCACGCACGTGGGGGTGGACCGGGCTACCGGAAGACGGAGCTGGCGGCGTGGCTGATGTCCCCACGCACGTGGGGGGTCACGTCCGGGGGGGTGGTGTATGAGTGATGCCGCGTCGGCCTCGTGGTCATGGTTTTAGCCGGTTGCTTCGAGGGCTGCCACCTCCTTGGGTTCGGGGTCGGGGTGTTCGAGGGGTCGGATGCGGGCTTGGGCGAGCGAGTCGAGGCTCATGTAGCGCCGTGCGATGGCCCACTCGTCGTTGGCCTCGGCCAACACGGCGCCGACGAGGCGGATGATGGCTTGGCGGGTGGGGAAGATGCCGACGACGTTGGTGCGCCGGCGGATCTCTTTGTTGAGCCGTTCTTGGGGGTTGTTGGACCAGATCTGGGACCAGTGGGCTTTGGGGAACCCGGTGAAG
>WFOA01000027.1 GCA_015488325.1 Acidimicrobiia bacterium
GCCTCGTATTCGACGAGGGGCCGGACGTCGATGAGGATCGTGTCGCCGCGTTCGAGTCGGCGCATCAGCTCGTCCCGGCTCACCGTCTCGATCTCGTGCCGGTCCCCCAGATAGGCCTGGGCTCGGGTTTCGAGGTCGGCGAGGTGGCGGGCGGCGACATCTCGGAGGGCCACCCACAGGTCGTAGACACGGTCGTCGGCGAGACGGTAGAAGATCCGGGTTCCTTCCCGCCGGGTGGCGACGAGGCCGACCTTGGCCAGGGTTCGGAGATGGTGGGAGGTGTTGGCGACGCTCTGGTCGATGGCGGCGGCGACGCTCTCGACACTCCGTTCGCCCTGGGAGAGCAGCTCGACGATCTCCGCCCGCCGGCCGTTGGCGAGGGCGGCCGCCACCGCGGCGAATCCGTCGAAGAGGGCGTTCTTGGCCGGTCGGCGTCCGATGGTCGCATGGGAAACCATGGGCCCCACCTTACCCCTTGTTCAAAGAACCGTTTGACCATCGGGGAGGTCTCCGGTATGGTTGCTTCTCAAATGATCGTTTGAAGAAGGAGGCAGGCGGTGGAGATCGTCCTGATCGTGGACGTCGGAGCGGGCAACGGCAGCTACGTCGTGGACCTCGACGACGGCGGTGCCCTGATCGTCGACCCCGAACGCGCCCCACGTCCCTACCTCGAGGTCATGGAGCAACGGGGGCTTCGGCCCCGGTTCGTGGTCGAGACCCATCTCCACGCCGGCTTCGTCTCCGGCAGTCGCGGACTCGCCGCCCAAGGGCCTGCCCACCTGGCTCCGGCGGAGCGTTCGCTCCGGTTCGAGCACCGCCCCCTCGAAGACGGAGACCGGATCGACCTCGGCGGGTCGGCCTTCGAGGTCATCGCCACCACCGGACACACCCCGGAGCACCTTGCCTACCTGCTCAGCGACGGTGACCCGTCCACCGGCCGGTTCGCGGTGGGCTACGGGTCGACTGCGGAGATGGGCGGCGGGCCATGACTGCAGCCAGCCTGCTCGTCCGTCACGGCGCCACCGACGTCGCGGTGACGACCGCCGGACCGGCCGAGATCGCCCAGGCCCTGGGTCGGGTGGCGAGATGACGGCGGGAGCCCAACTCCGACTCGGCCTCCGGCCCAACCTCGCCCAGTTCGGGCTCCTCGTCGGAGTCAACGCCCTCGTCGGCGGTGTCCTCGGCCAGGAACGCACCGTCCTCCCCCTCCTCGCCCGCGACGAGTTCGGGCTGTCGGGGATCACGGTGGCGTTGACCTTCATCGTCGCCTTCGGGCTCGTGAAAGCAGCCACCAACTTCTTCGCCGGCACCCTGTCGGACCGGTTCGGTCGAAAACCCGTCCTCGTCGCCGGATGGCTCGTCGCCGTGCCCGTACCGCTCCTGTTGATCTGGGCGCCCTCTTGGGGCTGGGTGGTGTTCGCAAACGTGCTGCTCGGCGTCAACCAGGGGCTCACATGGTCGACGACGGTGATCATGAAGATCGACCTCGCAGGACCCCGTCAGCGGGGCCTCGCCATGGGTCTCAACGAAGCCGCCGGATACCTCGCCGTGTCGGTGACCGCCCTCCTCACCGGGTTCATCGCCGCCCGGTACGGACTCCGGCCAGAGCCCTTCTACCTCGGCATCGCCTACGTCGCCGTCGGTCTCGGACTGTCGGTCCTCACCGTCCGGGAGACCCGCGGCCATGCCCACCACGAAGCCGCCAACCATGGTCGGTCGGAAGGTCCCCGTGACGACCTCGGCACCCGGGAGGTCTTCGTCGAAGCGAGCCTTCGGGACCCCTCCCTGTCGGCGGTGAGCCAGGCGGGCCTCGTCAACAACCTCAACGATGGCATGGCCTGGGGTCTGCTTCCCCTCGTCTTCGCCGGGGCGGGGCTGTCGGTGGGCCGGATCGGGATCCTCGCCGCCCTCTACCCGGCGGTGTGGGGGCTCGGCCAGCTCGTCACCGGAGCATGGTCCGACCGGGTCGGACGCAAGCCCCTCATCGTCGCCGGGATGTGGATCCAGGCCGTCGCCATCGCCATGATCGCCATCGCCGCCGCCTTCGGAGCCTGGGTGGCGGCGATGGTGCTGCTGGGGGCGGGCACCGCCCTCGCCTACCCGACGCTGCTCGCCGCCGTCGGGGATGTCGCCCATCCCCGCTGGAGGGCCTCGGCGGTGGGCGTTTACCGCCTGTGGCGTGATACCGGGTTCGCGGCCGGGGCGCTCCTCACCGGGCTGGTCGCCGACCTCTTCGACCCCCGAGTCGCCATTTGGACGGTGTCTCTGCTCACCGCAGTGTCCGGCGCGGTGGTGTTCCTGCGGATGCGGGAGACCCGCCCGGCGTCGGTGGTACCCGGCGGGTGAGGCGCCCCCGGGAAACCAGGGAGTGACTCCGGGCGTTGGGCGCCGGTGTGGCGGGGACCGGTGGCGCGGGTGACGACCGTCGCGTAGGGTACCGCCCGGCGTCCACCGAGGGATGCCACACCGAGGCCGGACCACGGGGGTCGGCCCAGATAGGAAGGACCATTCCGATGAGATCCAGATCGAGGCTGTTCAGCCTGTTCGCCGTGCTCGGCCTGGTGGTGGCGGCGTGCGGGGGAGGGACCACCGCCGAGCCGGAAGCACCGGCCGAGGCCGAAGCCCCCGCCGGCACCGCCGCCGGAGACGGAGACGTCACCACCATCGGCTTCTGGGTCGCCTTCTCCGACGAAGCCCGGCTCGGTTTCACCAAAGAGAAGGCCGCCGAGTTCAACGCCAAATACCCCGAATACAACATCGAGGTGACGTCCTTCGCCTCGTACAACGACGTGTTCGACGCGGCCGTCCTCGCCGTCGACAGCGGCGAACCGCCCGGGATCATCCACTTCTTCGAAGCGGCCACCCGCCAGGCGCTCGACGCCGTCGGGGCCGACGGCCAGCCGATCTTCAAGTCGGTGACCGAGGCCATCGGCGGGCGGGACAAGATCCTCGACGAACCGGTGGTCCTCGACTCCGTCGTGGACGCCGCCCGCAACTACTACACCGTCGACGGTTCCTTCTACTCGATGCCCTGGAACACGTCGTCGGCGATCATGTTCTCCAACACCGACATGTTGGAGGCGGCCGGGGTCATGGAGGTTCCCAGCACCTGGGCCGAAGTGGAGGCCGCGTGCGAGAAGGTGATGGCGATGCCGAACGCTCCGGCAGGTTGCATCACCTGGCCGAACCATTCCTGGTTCGTCGAACAGAGCCTCGGCCAGCAGGGGGAACTCCTGGCCAACAACGACAACGGTCGCAGCGGCCGGGCCACCGAGGTCTACCTGACCTCCGACGGGATGCTCGACTACGTGAGCTGGTGGAAGGGCCTCGCCGACAAGGGCTACTACACCTACACGGGCGTCCAGCGTGACTGGGACGGCACCGCCAACGCCTTCCTCGCCCAGGAGGTCGCCATGCTCATCTACTCGAGCTCCGACACGACCTTCCTCACCAACAGCGGGAAAGAAGCCGGCTTCGACGTGCAGGCCAGCTTCATGCCCTACAACGGCGAGAAGGAATACGTCGGCAACCTGATCGGCGGCGCCACCCTGTGGCTCCTCAACGGGATGGACAAGAAGGCCGAAGACGGCGCCCTCGCCTTCATGAACTTCTTCTCCAACCCCGAGAACGCCGCCGAATGGCACCGGATCACCGGCTACATCCCGATCACCAAGGACGCCGAAGCGCTCCTCCAGTCGGAGGGCTGGTACGACGAGAGCCCCAACAGCAAGGTGGCATCGGACCAGCTCGCCGCCGCGCAGAACACGCCGGCGTCCCTCGGTGCTCTCCTCGGCAACTTCGTCGCCATCCGCGACATCATCACGATCGCCATCGAGGACATCCTCGTCAACGATCTCGACGTTGCCGAACGGATGGCCCAGGCGAACGTGGAAGCCAACAAGTCCCTCGCCGAATACGAGGCCCTCTTCGGAGGATGAAACCGACAGCGGAGTGGGGCGGCGGTGACCCGCCGCCCCACCCGCACACCGACGTGTCCGATCCGAACCACCGCAGAACGACGTGTTGATATCGGCCCTGGTGGCCGCCGCCGCCTTCGGCGCCGCCTTCTTCGCCAAGACGCCTCGTCATCGCAAGCCCCGACGGGTCGCCGTGGGGGCGGCCGTCGGCCTCGCCGCCGCCGCCGTCGTCCCTGGGGTGATGGGGCCCTGCGGGTTCGCCGCCGAGGCGAGCCAGGTCGACCACGTCCTCTTCTTCGGCCTGATGCTCACGGCGTCGTGGCTCGCCCTGATCGTCGTCAGGATGATCTACGACCGGGCCGACGGCGCCGCGCCGGAGACGGCATCGATGACCGGAGAGATCCGCTCGGGAGGGTTCCGGACGAAGCCGTGGGTTCCGTGGCTGCTGCTCAGCCCCACCCTCCTCATCCTCGTCGTCTTCCTCTACACCCCTGCGGTCCAGACCTTCACCCTCGCCACCAAACTCGCCCGCTTGGGTGCCCCCAACTCCATCGACGTGTGCCTCGGCAACTTCTCCGAGCTGCTCGTCGCCGACCCGGTACGGGTGGTGGCCTACCCCCTCGTGGCGGTGGCGGCGGTCTACGCCACGTCGTGGTGGCGGCGGGCCACTTCCCGGGAGACGGTGAGTCACCGCCTCGCCGAGGTTGCCTCCACCTTCGCCGTCCTCGGCATCTTCGTCGCCCTGTACGCCGTCTTCTCGCCGGGCGGCGACGGTCAGGTCGCCTACCGTCCCGTCTACGTCACCACCCTCATCATCACCGTGGGGACGGTCGCCACCGGCATGGTCGGGGGCCTCGCCATCGCCTACCTGGCCTTCCGCAACATCCGCGGCGGCGGCGTCTACCGGACCCTTCTCATCTGGCCCTACGCCATCTCCCCGACCGTCGCCGGGATCCTCTTCTTCATGATCTTCGATCCCACCGCCGGGATCTTCCAGTACCTGGCCGAGGCCTGGTTCGGGATCGACGTCCCCAACTATCGGGAGAACGCCGTCCTCGCCCAGGCGGCGATCATCCTCGCCAGCGGCTGGAAGATCCTCGGGTACAACATCTTGTTCTACCTCGCCGGCCTCCAGAACGTCCCCACCTCCCAGGTGGAGGCCGCCGTCATCGACGGAGCCTCGGTGTGGCAACGGTTCACCAAGATCGTGCTGCCGGCGCTGTCGCCGATCACCTTCTTCCTCCTCGTCACCAACCTGACCTACGCCTTCTTCGAGATCTACGCCACCATCGACTTCATGACGAAAGGGGCTCCGGCGGGCAAGACGTCGGTGGCCATCTACGAGATCATCCGGGTAGGCGTCAACAACGGCGACCTGGGGCGGGGTGCGGCCCAGTCGGTGTTGCTGTTCATCGCCGTCATCGGAGTCACCCTGTGGCAGTTCCGCACCAGCGGCGAACGGGTCACCTACGGAGGAGCGGGCTGATGGCGGGGCTGCAGGTCGGCGTCCAGAAGAAAGGTTTCGTGCGGGGCAGGCAGTGGCCGTTCCATCTGGCCTTGATCACGTCGGTCCTGGTCATCGCCTTCCCGCTGCTCTACGCCGCTCTGATCGCCACCCAGACCAACGCCGAGATCTTCTCCTTCAGGTTCACTCCGGGATCGGCGCTGGCCTCCAACTTCGACGACGTGTGGGTGAAGCGGGAGTTCAGTCGGGCGATGTGGAACTCGCTGCAGCAGTCGTTCTGGGTGACCGTCGGCAAGACCGTGCTGTCGCTGCTGGCGGGCCTCGCGTTCGTCTACTTCCGGTTCAGGGCGAAATGGTTCGTGTTCTTCTTCGTGCTCGTCACCCTGATGATGCCCACCGAGGTGATGATCCTCGCCATGTTCCGTCTGGTGTCGGGGTTCGGATGGCAGGACACGATGGCGTCCATCACCGTCCCCTTCATCGCTTCGGCCACCGGTGCGTTCCTGTTCCGCCAGCATTTCGCCAACATGCCCGTCGAGCTGCTCGAGGCGTCCCAGATCGACGGCGCCACCCCCTTCACGTTCCTCACCCGAATCCTGATCCCCCTCTCCTGGAACATCATCGGGGCCCTCTTCGTCATCCAGTTCGTCTACACGTGGAACATGTTCCTCTGGCCCAGCCTCATCATCCGTGACGACTCGGCGCAGGTGGTCCAGGTGGCGATGCAGACGCTGCTCAACTTCGGGGGGGCCCTCACCTTCGGACCCCTGATGCTGGCGGCCATCATCGCCTCCATCCCGCCGGCACTCGTGTTCGTCGTCATGCAGAAGCCCTTCATGAGTGGCTTCGTGACCGCCCAGGACAAGTAGGCGGAGTCCGGAGAAGCGCGACGAGGAGGGAGGACGGATGGAGGTTCGACGAGGGACGCTCGACGTCGACGACCTCGAAGCTCGGGTCGCCGAGGGGGTGATCGACACGGTGG
>WFOA01000028.1 GCA_015488325.1 Acidimicrobiia bacterium
CCCCGTGGGCGAGCACCACGACGACCCTTCCGTCGCCGACGACGTCCACGCCGACCCGGGCGCCGGGCGCCCACTCCACCGTCGCCGAGCTCACAGCGCCGAGTCGTAGTCGTCGCCGACGGGGGACACCCGACCTTGGCGCAGCGCAGTCTTCAGCACCTTCCCCGACGGGTTGCGGGGCAGAGGTTCGGAACGGAGCTCCCAATGGGTCGGGACCTTGAAGGAGGCGAGCACCCGACCGGCATGGGCTGCCAGCTCGTCCGGCGTCACCGCGGAGTCGACCACCACCACCGCTTTCACTTCTTCACCCCATTCGGGATGGGGCACCCCCACCACCGCCACTTCTCGTACCGCGGGATGCGACTCGATGACGGCTTCCACTTCGACGCAGTACACGTTCTCGCCGCCGCGAATGACCATGTCCTTCGCGCGGTCGGTGATGTAGAGGAACCCGTCCTCGTCGACGTAGCCGATGTCTCCGGTCCGGAGGTAGCCATCGGAGAAGGCCTCGGCGTCGGCGTCGGGACGGTTCCAGTAGCCGCGGATGACGTTCGGTCCCCAGATCAGGATCTCCCCGGGGGTCCCCGGCGGCAGGTCATCCCCGTCGGGTCCGACGATCCGCAGGTCGCAGACCGGAGCGGGAGGGCCGACCGAGTCGGGTCGCTCGCGGTAGTCCGGCCCCACGTTGACGGTGGTGATCGCCGACGTCTCCGTCAGCCCGTACCCCTGGGCGACGCGGTCACGCAGGCCGGGGAAGGCTTCGGTGACCCGCTCCAGGAGGCGGGGCGATGCCGGGGCACCGCCGTAGGAGATGGTGCGTACGCTGGAGAGGTCGTGGTTCCGGTACACCTCGGCGTCGAGCATCCGCGCCACCACCGTCGGCACCCCTCCGAAGGTGGTGACCCGTTCCCGTTCGATGATGGTGGCCGCCACCTCCGGGTCGAACCTTCCGGGAGGGAGGAACACCAGGGTCGACCCGGTGAACACGTAGGGCACGAGGTAGGTGAAATTGGCGGTGGCGTGGAACAGCGGGATGACGCAGAGGTTGACGTCGGGTTCGCCGGTCTCCGTCCAGGTCTCGTCCATCAGCTTGGCGGCGGTGGTGAAGATGCCTGCGTTGAGGAGGTTGGTGATGATGTTGCGATGGCTGTTGGCCGAACCTTTGGGCCGCCCGGTGGTGCCCGAGGTGTAGAAGATCGCGGCGACGTCGTCTTCGTGGACGCGAGGAATCTCCCCGTCGGCCAACGGCGGCCCATCGGTGAGGTCGCTCAACCGCCGTGTCCCCTCGGGTGCTTCGCCGGAACCCCAGACGGCGACACGGTCCGGATCGAAACCCGCCTCCACCACCCGGTGCGCCCGGCGGTCGTCGGCGAAGACGAACTCGGCACCCGAATCTTCGAGCCCGTAGGCGACCTCATCCGGCGTCCACCAGGCGTTGAGGGGCACGACGATGCCTTGGAGCGCCACCGTCGCCCAGTACCCGATGACCCATTCGGGGGCGTTGGCGCCGACCACGACGACACGGTCGCCCGGGCCGAGACCGAAGCGGTGGTGGAGGTGGCCGGCCACCGCCAGGGCCTGGTCGAAGACCTGGGAGAAGGTGAGTCGTTGCTCCCCCCGGATGACGTAGGGGCGGTCGCCGTGGGCGAAGCGAAACCCGAACAGTTCGGCCAGGTTGCGGGGCCGGTTGACGTAGGTGCGTACCGATCGACCGTACATGGTGTCTTCGGTCACCGCGAAGAGCTGGCCGGGGGCGCTGAGCTGGGCGAGGAGATCGGGGAGACGCGGCATCGGGGACGAGCCTATCCCCTCTTGGGCACACCCGTCGTTCGATCTGCGATGAGATCGACGACGACGGCCCGGTGGTCGGTGCCCCGGACCCGCCGCACGTCGACCCCGACGGCGACGAAGCCGGTGGCGAGCACGTGGTCGATCCTCAACACCGCCGGCCACCAGGGGCGATGTCCCCAGGTACGCGGCGCACGAACCCCCGTCTCCTGTGCCCACCGGGCGACGACGTCGTCGAGATGGGCGGTGAGACGCCGGTAGGCAGGCCACGCAGGGGTCGAGTTCAGATCGCCCATCAGGATCCGGGGACGCCGCCGCCTCAACCACCTCTCGAGCGCCTCGATCTGGCGACGCCGCTCGGGGAGACGTCCCCGGGGCGGGGCGACCGGGTTGGCGAGGTGGACCGAGAGGATCTCCGTCTCCATCCCGTCGACATCGAGGAATCCACGAAGGCCGGGCCGGTAGGGCAGCTCGAGGTCCGTCACCCGGAACGGGCGGGTGGCGACGAGCGCTCGTCCCATGTGATCTTCACCCGGGTCGACGATCCCGAAAGAGAACCGCTCGGTCACCACCTCGGCAGCGTTGGGCCCCAGCTCCTGCGCGGCCACCACGTCGGGGCGGACCTCGTCGACCAGCGCGGCGAACGACGCCGGGTCGGCCCGGCCGTTGAGGAGGTTGACGGTCATCACCCGGATGGCGGCCAAGACGTCATTGCCTCCCCATGGCCGCCATGGTACCGGCCGCCGGGGTAGCTAGCCTCACCGCCGATGGGTGTCCTCGTCTACCCCGACCCCCAGGCGCTGGCCAGGGGGGCGTCCGTCCGTATCGTCGGTGCGCTGGCGTCGCGGGGCGACACCCGACTCACCTTGGGTCTCGCCGGCGGTGAGACACCGCGTGCCACCTACGCCGAGCTGGCCCGCGCCACCTTCGACTGGCGACGGGTCGACCTGTGGCTGTCGGACGAACGGTGGGTTCCGCCCCAGGACGACCGGTCCAACGGCGCGATGGTGGAGTCGCTGCTCGCGTCCCGCGTCGACGCCCCACTGCACCGCCCCGACTTCGACGCGGGCCGTGGCCCCCACTGGTCGGCGGCCGCCTATGAGGAGACCCTGCGCCGCGTCTTCGCCGGGCGACGTCCCGACGTGGTCGTACTCGGGATGGGAGCCGACGGGCACACGGCTTCGCTGTTCCCGGGGACGCCGGCCCTGGAGGTCCGGGATCGCTGGTATGTGGCGAACCAGATCCCGGAGACCGGAGAGTGGCGACTCACCGCCACCTTCCCCCTCCTCTTGGCGGCCGAACGCATCTTCGTCCTCGTCACCGGGGTGGCCAAGGCGTCGACCCTGCGAGCGGTGCTGGAAGGACCCCCGGACGTCCTCCCCTGCCAGCGACTCCTCGCCGCCGGGGACCGACTCGAATGGCTCGTCGACGCCGACGCCGCAGCCGAGCTCCGCTCCCTGCGGCCCGACCGGCCCGTCTAGGTCACGCGCCGCCCATACACTGACGGCGATGCGTCGCCTCCTCGCCGTCCTGGCGGTCGTCGTCGTCGCCTGTGCTCCGGCGGTTCCCGCCGAGGTCACCACCTCGAAGGCGGTGCCCTCGACGGCACCGGAGACGACGCGCCCCATGGTCGGGGCGGCGTCCTCCTCCACCACCTCCGCCGCCCCTGTCCCCTCCGTGTCGACCACCGCTGCTCCTCCCTCTCCGACCACCTCCCCGACGACCTCCGCCCCGACGACCTCCACCACCACCGCCCGGACGTTCCCCGACGGCCGGTACCGGGGAACGGTCGGATTCGGCGACGACCTGGCGGCGGATGTCTTCGCCCCCGAGGGACCCGGCGCCTACCCGGTCGCCGTCCTCGTCCACGGTGGCGGATGGGTGGCGGGTGATCGGCGGTCGCTGTGGCCCCTCGCCGAAGGCCTCGCCGCCCGCGGTTTCGTCGCCTACACCCCCGAGTATCGGACGCTGGCCCGGGGAGGCCGCTTCCCCGTCACCGTCGACGACGTGGCCTGTGCCGTCCGCCTGGCACGCCGCGACGCCGCCCGGTTCACCTCCACCCCGGATCGGGTGGTCCTGATCGGCCATTCCGCCGGCGCCCACCTCGGCGCCCTCGTCGCCTTCGGCGGCGACGAGTTCGGCACGTCGTGTCCCGACCCGGGGGCTCAGGACGTGGTCGGCTTCGTCGGGCTCGCCGGCCCCTACGACATCGACCGGCTGGAGCTCGTGCTCGTCCCCTTCTTCGGGACACGCCTCGCCGACGATCCCGAACCGTGGCGACGGGGGAACCCGTTCACCTACGTCACCGACGACCTCGGGGTCCCCACCCTGTTGGTCCACGGCGAAGCCGACCCGGTGGTGCCACCGTTCTTCTCAGAGGAGCTGGCCGGAGCACTCGACGAGGCGGGGACTCCGGTCACCCTACGTCTCTTGGCCGGGGTCGACCACTCGACGGTGACCGACCCGGCCGTCGTCGGCGACCTCATCGCCGACTGGGTGGCGAGCCTCGGGCCCTGATCGGGGTTCGGACCGGGTCGGAAGCTCAGAACAGGTACAGGGTCGGGTAGATGATGACCCACGCCAGGTCGACGAAGTGCCAGTACTTGACCACCCCTTCGACGCCCCAATAGTCGTCGGGTTCGAAATGGCCTTTCTTGCCCAGTCCCAACGCCACCGCCAAGGCGACGATGCCGGTGAAGACGTGGAAGCCGTGGAGTCCGATGAGTGCCACGAAGTTGGAGCCGTAGATCGTCCCCGGCGGGAAGTACTCCATGGCTTCCCGGAACTCGAAGACCACGCCGACGAGGAACACCAGACCCAGGAGGATGGTGATCGACAGGTACCGGATGAGGCCTTTGCGGTCACCGTGGGCGATGGAAGTTTCCGCCAGGTAGGCGCTGATGCTGGAGGCCAGCAGCACCACCGTGATCCCGAGGGCGAGGGGCTGGTTGAGGGTGTCGGGCTTGTCGGTACCCGAGGTGACGAACCGGGCCGAGATGAAGGCGGCGAACAGGAACGCCTCGGAGGCGAAGAACAGCCACAGCCCCAGCCGGTTCGCCCGTGGCCGCCACATGGCCTCCGCCCGCTCGTGGGCGGCGCCGGCACTCAGAGCCATGTCAGTGACCTCCTTCGAAGACCTCGTTGACGTGCATGAAGTAGCGCATGATCAGCCAGCCTTTGGCGGCGGCCAGGGGGAGCAGCCACACCAGGGGGCTGTCCAGTCCGACGGCGACGAAGTACTCGACCACCGTGAGGACGGCCAGCCATCCGGCGACCCGGATTCCGAGCCGTGCCTTCGAGCGAAGCCCGACCGCGTCTACCTGCATCGTCATTCCTCACCTCCCTCGGCCGCCTCCTGGGCGGCGTGGACCGATCCGGGGACCCCGTAGTCGTAGGGGTGCCCCACCACCTCGGGGAGCAGCGGGAAGTTGTGCTCCGGGGGCGGGGACGGCAGCTGCCATTCGAGGGTGCGGGCGTTCCACGGGTTCGGCCCGGCGGCAGGGCCGCGGCGTGCCGACCACAGCAGGTTTCCGGCGTACAGGAGGAACCCGGCTCCGAGGATGTACGCCGCCACCGAGGCGAAGGCGTTGGGACCGGCGTAGAACTCCGGGTAGTCGGCCACCCGTCGGTTGAGGCCGTTGACACCCAACCAGAACAGCGGGATGAACACCAGGTTGAATCCCACGGTGAGCCACACGGCGAAGATCTTGCCGAGACGCTCGTTGTACATCCGCCCGGTGATCTTCGGGAACCAGAAGTACGAACCGGCGATGAGGGCGAAGATCGTGCCGCCGACGATCGTGTAGTGGAAGTGGGCGACCACGAAGTAGGTGTCCTGCAGGTGGATGTCGGTGGCGACGTCGGCCAGGTAGATCCCGGTGATTCCACCGATGGCGAAGTTGAACAGCCACCCGAAGGCGAGCCACAGGGGCGTCTTCGACTGCAGTTTTCCCTGCCAGAGGGTGCCGAGGGCCCCCAGGAAGACGAGCCCGGTGGGGATGGAGATGGCTTCGGTGAGCGCCATGAAGGGAGCGTGCAGTTGCTCTGCCATCCCGCTCGTGAACATGTGGTGGGCCCAGACGATGGTGCTGAGGCCGACGATCCCCCAGAAGCCGGCGACCACTGCCTTGTAGGCGAACAGCGGCTTTCGGGCGAGGTGGGTGATGATCTCCAGCATCACACCGAAGGCAGGAAGCACCATGATGTACACGGCCGGGTGCGAGTAGAACCAGAACATGTGCTGATACAGGAGCGGATCGCCACCGGCGGCGGCTCCGAAGAAGGTGGTCCCCGCCACCCGGTCCAACAGGATGAGGATCAGCGAGGCCGCGAAGAACTGGGTCACCAGGAGGCTGAGGATGGAAGCGCAGAACGCCCCCCAGACGAAGATCGGCAGCCGTCCCCAGGTCATCCCCGGCGCCCGCATCGTCGCGACGGTGGTCACGATGTTGAGTCCCCCGAGGATCGAGGAGAGCCCGAACGTCGTCACCGCCAGGATGAAGAGCACCTGCCCACCCTGGTTGACGACGCTGAGGGGCGGATAGGCGGTCCATCCGGTGTCGAAGGACCCCAACAGGGGGGCGGACAACAGCCCGATGGCGACGGGCGGGATCAGCCAGAAGCTCAAAGCGTTCACCCGTGGGAACGCCATGTCACGTGCGCCGATCATGAGCGGCACCAGATAGTTGCCGAACGCGCCGAGGACCCCGGCGACCGCCGTGGCCACCATGAGGATCCCGTGCATGCTCATCAGCTTGTTGTAGGCGTCCAGGGTGAGGAAGTCCTGACCGGGGCGGGCGAGCTCCATCCGCATCACCAACGCCATGGCACCGCCGAGGAGCAGGATGGCGATGAAGGTGACGAGATACTGGATCCCGATGACTTTGTGATCGGTATTGAAGGTGAAGTAGCGCTTCCACCCGGTCGCCTGGTCGGGTTTGGCCGGCAGCCCGAACCATTCACGGGCCCAGGCGTTCCACACGCCGATCCCCATCAGCCAGCCGATGAGGCCGAGGATGAACCCGAACACGACGGCGACGTCGTCGGAGGGCGAACCCCCCCGTACGGCCACGGTGAGCCAGGCTCCGGCCACATATCCCACGAGGCCGAGGACGACGGCCCGGATCAGTGGTCGCATGGAATCATCCCCTCCCTTCTGCCGCCGGGGCCTCGGCGGTGAGCTGCTCTGCCATCCAGGACTCGAACTCCGCCTTCTCCACCACCCGTACCGGCATCACCATGCGGGCGTGCCCGATGCCGCACAGCTCGGCGCATTGGAGGCGGAGGTTGACGTCGTCGGTGAACGTCCCGAGTTCGGTGGGGGTGACGTACACCGACGTGACCAGGCCCGGAACGGCGTCGATCTTGGTGCGGAACCCGGGGACCCAGAACGAGTGCAAAACGTCGACCGACGTCACGTCGAAGCGGATCCGGGTGTCGACGGGCAACACGAGCTCGTCGCGGACCTCGGCCCCGTTCGGGTAGGTCACCACCCACTGCCAGCGCTGTCCTTCGACCTCGAGCACGAGGTCGGCTTCAGGGTTGGCGCGCAGTTCGGCGAGGCCCACGAGCCCCGGGTTGATGAGGATCGCCAGGGCGAGGGCGCTGGTCACCACCAGCCAGGTGACGACCACCGGTTTCGACGTCTTGATGGGCGGTCCGTCTTCGGAGGCGTCGTTGCGACTCCTGAACCGGAAGGCGGAGTAGATCAACATCGCCACTACGAAGGAGAACACGGGGATGCCCAGGATGGTCAGGAGGTTGAAGGCATCGTCGATGATCTTCGCCTCTTCGGCGTACTGTCGAGGCAGGATCTCGGTTGCGAACCAGACGGCCTCGAGGACCACCACCAGCCCCAACCAGAGCAACCCGACCCGGATCGCATCTTGCTTGTAGCCACCGCGCTCGTTCATGGGCCGGTATTGTATAGTTCTCTCCTAACAGATATGCAAGTTCTTAGGGACCTGGCAGCGATATCGTGCCGGAACCCACCGAGGAGCAGCGTGAAGATCCTTCCCACCGCCCGAACGGACTACGCGATCAGAGCGCTGATCTACCTGGCCGCGCATCCTGAGGATCGGGTGAAGGCGAGCGAGATCGCCCACGAGATGGAGATCGCCGAACCCATCCTGCGCCAGGTCATGGGCGAGCTCCAGCGGGCCAACCTGGTGGCCTCCCGCTCGGGACCCCACGGCGGCTACCGGCTGGCCCGGAACCCGGCCGACGTGACCCTCCTCGAGATCATCGAGGCGATGGAAGGCCCCACCAGCCTCCACGAATGCGCCCTTCGGGGAGGACCGTGCCACTGGGAAGACGTCTGTGCCGTCCACAGCATCTGGTCCGAGGCCCGAGCCGCCTTCACCGAAGTGCTCGCCGCCCACACCCTCGCCGAGGTCGCCGAAGCCGACCAGCTCCTCCGCCGAGGCCTGCTCGAGATCCCGCCCGACAGTCATCGGCGACCCCGCACCGCCGAGATGACACCCCCGACGGGAACCGACGACGCACCGTAGGTTCAGCGACCCGTGATCCGCTCCATCACCTTCCGGGTGAGCTCTTCGACCTCCTCGGGGTCCGCCGACCCCCGCTCCCACAGCACCTGGGTGACGGCCCTGCGGATCCGCGACTCGGTCCGCAGTGCTTCGAGGGGGTCGGGCTCGGCGGCGTTCCCGGCGGGCTCGTCGCCAGACCGCGCATCCCCGACGAGCTCGTCGAGGAGGGCCGTTCGAGCACGCACCGTCTCGGCCGCCCGATGGAGAAGCGCCATCTCCTCGGAGGTCAGTCCCAGGTCAACGATCTCCACCACACCACGCCGACCGAGCCGTACGGGGACGCCCAGGTAGACACCCGACACCCCGTATTCGCCCTGGAGATAGGCGCAGGCGGGGACGACCCTCCCCTCGTCGCGAACGATGGCGGCCACCATGTCGGCGATCGACGCGGACGGCGCCATCCAGGCCGAACCTCGAGGTAAGAGCTGGACGATCTCGGCCCCACCGTTACGGGTCCGCTCCACGATCTCCCCGATCCGCTCGGCGGTCAGGATCTCGGACAGCGGACGCCCCCGCACGGTCGTCAGCCGAGGGAGGGGCACCATCGTCTCCCCGTGGGATCCCAAGACGATGGCGTCCACCTCGGTGGGATGCACCCCCGTCGCCTCGGCGACGAAGTACCGGTAGCGGGACGTGTCGAGCTCCCCCGCCATGCCCACCACCCGTTCGGCAGGGAACCCGGTCACCTTCCACGTGAGGGTGGTCATCTCGTCGAGGGGGTTCGAGACGACGATGACGACGGCCGACGGAGACCGGCGGGCGACCTGTTCGGCGACGCCGGCCACGATCTCGGCGTTCGTTCCCAGCAGGTCGGCCCGAGACTGGCCGGGTTTGCGGGGAACCCCGGCGGTGATGACAACGAGGTCGGAACCTTCGGTCGGTCCGTAGTCGGAGCCTCCGGTGATCTCGATGGTGTGGCCTCGCAGCGGCGCCGACTGGCATAGGTCGAGGGCGACCGCCCTGGCCAGACCTTCGACGACGTCCACGAGCACCAGGGACGAGGCGGTCCGGTCCTCGAGGAGGCGGAGCGCGGTGGTGGATCCCACCATCCCGGACCCGACGATCGAGATCTTCATGCGCCTCCTCCGTGCTCACAGCCACAACCGCATCCGAGGCGGGCCATCACCGCGGCCACCAGCTCCTCCAACCCGCCGAGACCTTCGCCCCGGGCCAGCAGCATCCTCCTGGCGACGATCCGCACCCGGGACTCCAGGGCGAGCCGCCGCACGTCGCCGCCGCCCGCCCCCGACGGGGCCGCCCGCTGCGATTCCGCCATCCCCGCCGACGTCGAGGCACCACCCAGCGACACCCCGAGGACTGCGGCCCGGTCCCGGGCGAGGGGTGTGACGATCGTCTGGTCGTCGACGACCAGCGACGAGCCCGCCTCGGCCGCCGCCTCGACGTCGGCGACGGTGACGACCCGTCTCACGGCTCCCTCCCGGCAAGTGCCCCGAGCGCCGCGGTGGCGGCGTCCCGGGCGGTGAGGACGTCGGCTTCGCTGCCCGACACGAACAGCCGACCGTACCGACCGGCGTTGGCGACGTACACGATGTCGATGTCGGCATGTTTCTCGGCTTCGTTGGCCGCCAGCCCCGCGTAGGCGGCCGGATACACCTCCATCACGCACAGGGTCTTGCCCGGAACGAGCAGCGAACCCTTCCTGAACTTGTTGATGAGCTGCGCCTGGTAGGGATCGACGTTGGTGATCACCTGGCTCGAAGCCACCACCGGTCTCAGCCGATCCTCCTCGGCCACCCCCAGGTAGGCGAGGATGGCGGCGCCGGCCGCCTGCACGGCGGAGGTGTCGAACGAGTGGATCTCCAACAGCCCGAACTCCCGCTCGATGAACTGGGTCGCCGGGCGCACCGACGCCGCCTTCAGGGCGGCGTCGGCCACCGGGAAGATCTCGTTGGACGGCGCCATCTCGACGAACAGCTCCGCCATCCCGGCGACCGGGACGTCCCCCTGGACGGTGGCACCCACGTAGGCCGCGTACTGCGGCTGCATCCGGTCGATGAACGCGTAGGCCCGGAGCTCACTCATGTCGTCGTCCTCCCAACCGTTCGAGAACCCGGTGGACGAGGTCTTCCGCCATCTCGGTGCCTGTCCGTGTCGACGTGGCCATCCCCGACGGATGCTGGGATGACGACCCGAGGTCCGTCATCTCCCGCCAGTCCCTGATCCCCCGCGCCACCCGTTTGCGGTTGATCAGATGCAACGGCCCGATGTTGTCGGCGGTGATGGTCCCGCCCCACGTGCCGGTTCCCAGCATGAACGAGGGAGGAATCCCCGCCGTCGCCCCCATGGCTCCGAACGCCGACGGAGTGTTGACCAGCACCCGGAAGGCACGCACCGCCGCCGCGTACCGGGCCGCCACCCGTGCGTCTTCGGCCCAGATCGCCGCCGTGTGGCCATCGCCCCCGTACCGCAGCAGCTCCTGGGCTCGGGCGATCCCCTGGTCGGTCCCCTCCACCTCGTACCACTTCAGCATCGACGTGAGGATCTCCATCGACAGGGGATGGGCCCGACCGACCCCGCCGGGCCGCACGACCAGCACCTTCGTCTCCGGATCGACCCGGAACCCCGCCCGCTCGGCCAGCACCTGGGGGAACTGACCCACCGCCTCCGGTTCGATCCCCCCCTGGGGGGTGAGCACCACCGCCGCGAGCGCCTCGGTCTCGTCTTCGGTGAGGAAGCGAGCTCCCCGATCCTCGAACTCCCGCCTGAGCCGCGCCGCCATCGACCGTTCCACGATGACGGCCTGCTCGGAGGCGCAGGGGGTCCCGTTGTCGAAGGTCGAACTGGCGATCGTCCCCGAGACGCAGTCGTCGACGTCGGCGACGGACGGGTGGATGAACGACGGCACGTTGCCCGGCCCCACCGCGTACGTGGGCTTCCCCGAGGCGTAGGCGGCCTTCACCATCGCCAGCGACCCGGTGGCCAGGACCAGATCGACCGCCCAGTGCGACCACAACTCCCGGGTCCCCGGCAGCGACACCTCGGTCATGCACTGGACCAGGTCGGCGGGCGCCCCGACCGACGCCAAGGCACCCCGCAGCACCTCGGCGGCAGCCGCCGAAGCCTCCGCGGCCCGGGGATGGGGGGCCATGACGACGGCGTTGCGGGCCTTCACCGAGATCAAGCCCTTGAAGAACACCGTCGAGACCGGGTTGGTGGTGGGCACCAGCGCGGCGATCACCCCCATCGGCTCGGCGATCTCCACGAGGCCCGCCTCCCTGCCGGCCGCGATCACCCCCACCGTCCGCAACGGGGCGATCGCCTCGTAGACCTCGACGGCGTTGAAGAGGTCTTTGATGAGCTTGTGGTCGGCACGGCCGTATCCGGTGACGGCGACCGCCAGCTCGCTGAGTCGAGGCGCGGCATCTCGGGCGGCCTGCGACATGGCGGCCACCGCCCGATCCACATCCTCCTGGGACGCGCCCGCCCAGGCGCGCGACACCTCCCGCGCCCGGCGGGCCAGCTCCCGGGCCTGGTGGATCGAACGGAGATCCTGATCCATGTTCACCGGTAGAAACCGAACATCCGGCACACCCCCGACTCGGCGCACTTTCCGCCCAGGGCATCCCACTCCACGTGGCGGATCATCTCCTCGGGGCTCATGCCGCCGAGGCCGAGGCTGTCGACGGTGCGACCCTCGGACCACCAGTCGATGCCGCACATGGCGCTCGCCAGATGCACCATCGAGTCGATCGTCGGCGTCTCCACTCCGAGGGCACGACCCAGGCTCGCGATCGGCACCAGGGAGTTCGGGACGTCGTCGAGGATGTGGTTCTGGGCGAGGAAATGGCTGGGCGCGGTGAACCCCTGGTAGTAGGGGTTGCGCATGAGGGCGTCGTAGATGTCTTCGCCGACGACGTGGTAGCTCTCCCGATACCAGTCGAGCAGCGACCACACCTCCCGCAGCCCCAGCGCCCGGGCGACGGCCTGTTTCTCCCGGTCGATCTTCTCCATCACGAGACTGGCGATGGTGCGGGTCACCTGGTGCTTGTAGAACTTGAGGTCCTCGCCGGCCGCGGTGCGCTCGATCACCTGCGTGTTGAGCATCACCGTGCCCGGATGCACCACCGGCGCCACGTTGTTCAGGCTCGTCTCCAAGACGTTCTGGGCGGGCTCGATCTGCGGGTAGAGGTCCCGCACGTACTCCATCAAGGCGTCGTTGTCGGTGGCCGGCAGCGCCGCCGCCCGCATCCGGAACTTCTCCTTCAGGATCTCGACCTTGTTCGGCCCCCGCCGTTCGGCCGCGTAGATGAACGTCTGGGTCTCCCCGAGGACGATGTTGGCCGAGCAGGCGAACCGGGTGAGGGTGCGGGCGAACTCCAGCGCCCCTCCCGTCCGACCCGGGTTGAGCAGCACCCGCTGGCCGTCTCGGAGCATCGGCGCCAGCAACGAGGCGTAGGGCCGATGGGACAGGGCGGGAGCGACCACCATGATCAGGTCCGCCCCCTTCACCGCCTCGTCGAGGCTTCGGGTGACCTTCGCCACCTTCCCGAAACCCTGCACTTCGGGTCCGATCACCTCGATCCCACCGGTCTCTTCGACCGGTGCCAGCTCCCACGAGAAGGGCGACCACAGGGTGACCTGGTACCCGAGGATGGACATGTGTCCCGCCATGGCGAGACCGCCGTTGCCACCCCCGAGCACCGACACCTTGAGGGTGCCCGCCTTGTGGGCTCGCCGGGAGGGGTCGACCGCCCGTTCGAAAGGAACGGAGTTCGACGGCGGGGACGGCACCGAAGGAGACGGCGCCGGCTCCCGGGGAGCGGCGGTCACCCCCTGAGAGCGGAGCTCGGCGACGATCGCCTCGACGAGGTCGTCGTTGGCTGCCATGCCGCCTCCGTTACTTCGTCTTGCCGAGGATGCTCTCGGTGTCCTGGTGCGGGCGTGGGATCACATGGACGCTGATGAGCTCTCCGACCTTGGCCGCTGCCGCCGCCCCGGCGTCGGTGGCCGCCTTGACGGCACCCACGTCGCCTCGGACCATGACGGTGACCAGCCCGCCACCGATCTGCTCTTTGCCCACGAGGGTGACGTTGGCGGCTTTCACCATCGCGTCGGCGGCTTCGATGGCCCCGACCAGGCCCCTCGTCTCGATCATTCCCAGGGCGCTGTACCCCTGTGCTTCAGCCATGTTCGCTCTCCTCCTCGTGTGGGGTTCTCTCCTCTGCGGCCGGTCGGACCGCAGCTCTCCGTCGTGGTCTCTGCCGCCGAGGCGGCGGGTTCTCGCGTCGTGTGCTGTGGCGTCTCACCCCCTCACCGGCGGGCCTTGCTGTAGGTCGTACGGCCGTCGCGCTGCACCGAGTCGACGATCCCGACGACCGAGGCGTCGGTGGGGACCGATCCCATCCCGGCCGCCTCCCGGGCCGCCGACCCGGTCGCCACGAGGACCACCTCTCCCTCCCCGGCGCCGACGGTGTCGGCGGCCACGAAGGGCTCCCCTCCCGCCTGGGGTTCCCCGTCGGTGTCGCAGGGAACGCACAGGAGCAGGGTGCTGCCCGTGAGCTGGGGGTCCTTCGCCGTCGCCACGGTGGTCCCGATCACCTTCGCCAACCTCATCTCGTCATCTCCTTCAGAAGGCTCCCAGGTACCGGTCCACCTCGACCTGGGTGACGGTGTTGTCCGGATCGTCCTCGCCGGAGTTCATGACGAACTCGTGCTCCCGTCGGGCTTGTCCGACCAGGGTCTCGACGAGCATCGGATGCAGCAGGTCCCGAACGAGCTCCGAGGCCTCGAAACGTTCGATCGCCTCGGGGATCGTCGTCGGGAGCGGCTCCGCGTCGGTGACCTCGTACCCGTTGCCTTCGGTCAGCGGACCCGGATCCAGGCCATGGACGATGCCGTCGAGCCCGGCGGCGATCTGTCCGCCGATCAGCAGATACGGGTTGGCGTCGGCCGACCCGTCCCGCTGTTCGATCCTCACCGCGCTCGGCTCGCCTTCGATCACCCGGATCCCGACGGTGCGGTTGTCCATGCCCCAGGTGTTGTTCGTGGGACAGAACGTGTAGGGCTGGCGGCGCCGCATCGCGTTGGGATTGGGTGCCGACAGCAACGCCAGATCGGCCATGTGCCGCCGGAGGCCACCCAGGTATCGCCGACCCACCTCCGACAGCCGTCCGCCGTCGGAGAACACGTTCTCGCCGCCCTTCCAGAGGGACTGGTGGACGTGAAAACCGGAACCCGACTCCTCGGTGAAGGGTTTGGCCATGAAGGTGGCCAACATGCCGTGTTCTGCGGCGATCTCCTTCACCGCATGGCGGAACAACAGCGCGTTGTCGGCGGCGGTGACGGCGTCGGTGTAACGGAGGTTCACCTCGAACTGACCCGGGGCGTACTCGGGGTTGGAGACCTCCACCAGGATCCCGAACTCGGTGCAGAGGTTGCGGATGGGCCCGACGACGAACTCGAACTGTTTCGCCCGCGCCAGCCCGTAGACGTCGATGCCGACGTCGCGGGGACGCCTGGTCTCGGGGTCGAGCAGGTAGAACTCGAGCTCGGTCCCCACCATCACGTCGTATCCGAGGTCGGCGGCGCGTTCCACGGCCGTCAGCAGCGCGTTCCGGGGATCGACCGGTACCGGGGCGTGGTCGATCACCTCCTCGGAGCGGCATATCGTCAGCACCACCCCCTCCTCCCAGGGAACCTTCCGCAGCTTCCCCGGGATGGGGACGATGTGGACGTCGGGGTACCCGTTGTCGAAGTTCCCGTACGGGGTGTCCCAGATGTCACAGGTCATGTCCATCTGGAAGAGCGCGTTGGCGAGAGCCACGCCGTGGTGGGCGGTCCGCTCCCACATGTTCGCCTGCAGACGTTTGCCCCGGGCGATCCCGTTGAGATCGCCGATCGCCAGCACCACGGTGTGGGTGCCTTCGGGAAGTGTGTCGATCACAGCCCGTCCTCCTCCTCTCCGATCACCGGTCACCATGTGTACGGCCGGTCGATGCCTGCCAAGGGCACCCCGGTGAAGGCCGAAGCCTCCAGACTCAGCGCCCGCAGGTCCTCTTTCTCCAGGTTGTGGACGCTCGACTTTCCGCAGGCCTTGGCCAGCAGGCTGATCTCCATGGTCCAGGCGGTGAGCAGGCGTGCCACCCGCTCGGCCCCGGCCGCCACGTCCATCCGCTGTTCGAGCTCGGGATCCTGGGTGGTGATCCCGACCGGGCAGCGGCCCGTGTGGCAGTGATGGCAGCGGCCCGGCGACGTGCCGAGGGCCTCGTAGTCGTCCAGGTATCGGGGTGAGTTACACCCCAACGCCATGAGGGCGGCGAAACCGATCATCACGCAGTCGGCACCGAGGGCCAGGCATTTGGCGGCGTCGGCACCCGACCTGATCCCCCCAGCGGCGACGAGCTTCACCTCGTCGGCGAGGCCCGCCTCCTCCAAGGCTTCGCGTGCCGCCGGGATGGCCGACATGGTGGGGATCCCGGTGTGGTCCAACAGCAGTTCGGGCGACGCCCCGGTGCCGCCCTCGGCGCCGTCGAGGACGATCACGTCGGCGCCCGCTTTGGCGGCGATCGCCACGTCCCACCGGGGCCGTGTCGCCCCCATCTTCACGAAGATGGGAACCTGGTATCCGGTGGCCTCCCGCAACTCTTCGATCTTCACCTTGAGGTCGTCGGCACCGAGGAAGTCCGGATGGCGCACCGTGGAACGCTGGTCCACCCCCACGGGGAGGGTCCGCATGCTCGCCACCCGTTCGGGGATCTTCATGCCCAACAGCACGCCACCCGTCCCCGGCTTGGCTCCCTGGCCGACGACGATCTCGATCCCGTCGGCCATGCGGAGATGCTCCAGGTCGAGCATGTAGCGGCTCGGCGTCATCTGGTAGACGAGGATCTTCGACGCCTCCCGCTCGTCCTCCAGCATGCCCCCCTCGCCGGTGCAGGTCATGGTGCCCACCTTGGTTGCGCCGTAGCCGAGCGCAGCCTTCGCCGAAGCGGAGAGCGCGCCGAACGACATCGACGCGATGTAGATGGGGATGTCGAGCTCGATCGGTTGTTCCACCAGACCGGGTCGGTCACCCAGCACCGTCTTGGTGTCACAGCTCTCCCGATATCCCTCCAGGGGCAGCCGGGTCATGGTGGCCGGAACGAACACCAGGTCGTCGAGGGTCGGGAACCGGGTGTTGAACGTGGAGAACCCCCGAATCTGGTAGCGGCCGAGCTGGGCGACGGCGTGGGCATCGGCGATGGCCTCGGGGGTCCACCGCGGCGATTTGCCTCGGTCGTAGGAGGAAGGAACCCCGGCGGGGCGACCGGGGACCGCCCCGTCGCCGAACGCCACCACGTCTTCGTCGGGCGGCCCAAAAGGGTATTCGCGGTCGTTCAGATCATCAGCCATGCGCGTGAGTCCCTACTGTCGAAGTACCAGAGCTTCTGGGCGGACACGATCTTCTTCCAGTCCCGACCGGCGTCGTCGAGCCCCCGGCTCGCCAGCAGCTTCTCGACCGCTTCGACCTCGGCCGGTTCGGGTTCGACCACCTTGGTGTCGACGCCGAGGGAGGCGATCGGGCCCGCCACCCACACCTCGCCACCCCACAGAGAGTCGGCGCAGGCGTCCCCGGCCCCGCCGAGGGCGATGATCCTCCCGGCGTGGGCCATGAAGCCGCTCAGGTAGCCGATCCGGCCCTCGACGATGATGTCGCCGCCTTTCATGGCGACGCCGCAACGGGGCCCGGCGTCACCCCGGACGTGGATCAGCCCTCCCCGCATCGAGGCTCCGGCGCTCATCCCGACGTAGCCTTCGACGAGGATCTCGCCCGCCGCCATCGCCTCTCCGAGACCCCAGCCGGCGTCTCGGGTGATCTCGATGTGGGCCCCGTTGTTGAGCCCTCCGCAGTAGTAACCGACGCTGCCTTCGAACCGCACCTTCGCCCCGTCGGGCAGGCCGATCCCGAGGTTGTGACGGGAGAGGGTGTTGGTGACCACGACCTCGTTCCCGGCGGCGATGGCCGCTCGGATGTCGTCGTTGATCGCCTTGATCGGCCGGTCGCCCACCTCGACGTACGCCACCGCGGTCATCGCATCACCTCCACCATCCCGACGGCCCAGGTGGCCGTCTGGTCGGGACCGTCGAAGGTCCGCACCGCGACCTCCCCCGGGTAGACCTTCCGCACCGCCTGTTCTTCGGTGGCGATCGCCAGGTCGGGGCCGTCCTCCACCGCGGCGAGGGGTTTGATGGCCCAACGGTCCTTCGCCATCCCCAACCGGTCGGCGGTGGTGATGAGGTAGGTGAAGACCCCGTCGAGGGCTCGGAGGCTCCGTTCGAGGGCGGACTCCAGGTCGTGGCCTTTCGCCATCTGGTCGGAGATCCACACGGCGATGAGCTCGGAGTCGTTCTCGGTGAGGAATCGATATCCCTTGCGGGTGAGTCGGTCTTTCAGCAGGAAGTAGTTGGTGAGCTGGCCGTTGTGGACGATCGCCACGTCGGGGAAGGGGCGCGCCCAGAACGGATGGCTGGCGGTCGGTGACACCTTCGACTCGGTGGCCATCCGGGCGTTGGCGATGCCGTGGGTTCCGACGAAGGTGGCGACCCGGTGCTTGGCCGCCACCTCCTGGGCGGTCCCCACGTCTTTGACGATCTCCAGGGACCGACCCACCGACTGGATCTGGAATCCGCCGATGGCGTCGGCTCGGGCCACCCAGTCGGCCAGGTCGACCCGGGGTGGGGAGACGATCATCCTCACCGAGACGTGACGCTGTCCGGTGTCGTCCCACGTCGGGTCTTCCAGGAAGTCTCCGCCGCAGTCCCGCAGCACCCCGAGGAAGGTCTCCAGATCCGCCGAGAGTCGCCGGCGGTCGTCTCCGACCACCCGCACGATGTATCCGTCGTCTCGGCGCTCCCCGTAGAGGGCGAAACCCGTGGAGTCACCTCCGCGGTGGACCATCGCCTCCATCATGGCGACGAGGTCGGCACCGACGGTGCCCGGCCGCCCGAGGATCCTGCCCGCTATCCCGCACATCGTCTCTGGGTCCCTGTCCACGAGATCGAATACCACTGAGGTTTTGAATACTGAATACAGTGTACGCAGTCGACCATAGCACCTCGTCTCAGTCGAGGTCGACCAGATGCAGGAGGAGCGAGAGCTGGTCGTCGGCTTCCTCCGGTCGGATCGGCACCGTGTAGGGCGGAAGCGGCGGGAAGTACATGGCGGTGATCGTCCCCGGCAGCGGCACGATCGTCACCAACCTCCCCTCGGGTGTGTCGACCACCTCGATCTTCTTCAACTCGGCCTTCGTCGCCAACGAGGTCGTCCGACGGTCACCGAGCCGACGGGCGAGGTCGCTCCCCGACCCTCTCTTCGTCACGAAGGCTCCCTTGTCGAACCGGTATTCGAGCTCGGTGGCTCCCCCGCCGTCCACGGGGGAGCCACGTTTCGCCACCCACTGGGTGTCGATCAGGGCACCGAACATCCTGAAGATCCCGGAGAACCCGACCTCGACCGTCAGATCCGCTCGCACCCGGACCCGGGCGTAGCGGGCGTCGGCCTCGTCGACTTCCACCCGTCCGGCACCGAAGCGCCGCACCAGGGCGCCGGTCGGAACCTCCAACAGCCGTCGGCGTCTCGACCGGTAGAGACGTTTCGCCCGACTCCTGGGCCCGAGGGGGCGCCGCGAGCCGGTCACAGCTCCTGGTGCACCTCCTCCTCGAGACGCGACACCACCCCAGAGGTCTTCTCGAGGGCGACGCCGACGATCGCCACGACCGCCGCCGCCCCGATCATCCACAGGGCGCGTGGCCCGAAGAAGGCATGCCCGATGGGGCCCCCTTCTTCGATCGGATCGGCGAACGCCGCGTACCACAGGTACACGGTGACGATCAGGCCGAGGGTGGGGACCCAGAGCGGCAGCCGGAAGGGCCGCTCGACGTCGGGGTTCACGAACCGGCTCACCAGCACGATCACGTGGTAGACGACGTAGAGCAGCAACCACGTGTAGGCGGCGGTGAAGATCAGCTCGACCACGCCACCGAAGGCGATCGCCGACCACGTGTAGGCGACGGCGGTGACGAGGATCGCCACCCACGGGGTCCGGAACCGGGGATGGACCGACCCGAACCACCGGCTGAGGGGCCCGAAGAAGTGGCCGTTGCGCGAGATGCCGTAAAGGATCCGGGGCATCGAGGCGTATACGATCGTCATCGACGAGTACGTCGCCAGCACCGAGGCGATGGCCATCAGCACCTTGCCGGGCGAACCCAGCATCGCCTCACCCACGAAGAGCTGTGGGGCGTTCGGATCCACCTTGTCGATCCAGCCGGGGTCGAGGCCCCCGACGCCGATGCCCATGAGCAGCGACGTGCCGAGGATCGTGAGGAGCCCGTAGACGATGCCCTTGGGCAGGGCCCGCGCCGGGTCCCTCGTCTCTTCGGCCAGCGGAGCCACGAACTCGATACCCACGAAGCTCCAGAACGCGAAGGCCCCTCCCAGGGCGATGATCCCGCCGAAGGTCAGATCTCCTGGGGTGAGGTTGCCCCACGACCAGCCGCCGACGTTGTTGAGCCCGAAGAAACCGAGGAGGCCGAACAGCCACCGGATGCTAAGCATGGCCAGCACCGTGTACAGCTCGACTTTGGCCAACAGCTCGATGCCCAACAGGTTGGGGACGACGGCGAGGATCCCCAGGATGATGATCCACATCGTCAGCGAGCCGCCGCCGAACAGGCCTTGGGCGCCCGAAGCACCCGCGACCGTCTCGCCGGCGCCGGCGAACATGAACATGATGTAGAACAGGGCTCCCAGGAAGACCCCGACGAGCGCCTTCGTCCGTTCACTGCCCGGTGTCGCCGCCGCACCGAAGTCGTAGATGGCCCCGGCCTTCGGGTAGGTCGTGGCGAGCTCGCCGGCCGACAGCCCGAGCAACAGGTTGGCGAAGAACATCGCCACCAGAGCCACCGCGAAGGCCTGGCCGGCGCTGAACCATCCCAGGAAGTCGGACACCAGGGTGCTGGCGGCCACCACCAACCCCACCCCGGCGATGAAGATGTCCCGGGTGTTCAACGCCTTGACGAGACCTTGGTCGCTCGTCGTCATCGCTACCTCCCTCCTCGCTCTCGACCGCCCATGCGAGCGATCTTTGGATACAGTATGCGTCGTACAACCGCCCTGCAACCGATCCTGGGGTTTTTCTTCGGGGAATCTCCACCGATCCGACGGGTCGGAATCGGCCGTCGCTTGCGGATTTCCGGTGCCTCCGGACCGGCCCTACGATGCATCCCGGATACGAAGGGAGAGGGTTCGTGCCCAAGCTCAGGAAGATCAGTACCAGACCCTCCCGCCTCGCCGATCAGGTCTACGGACGTCTGATGGCGGCGATCCTCGACGGAACGATCGGCCAGGGGGACCGACTCATCCAGGAGAAACTGGCCGAGGACCTGGCGGTCAGCAGGACCCCGGTACGAGAAGCGCTGCTGCGCCTCGAACGGGAAGGGGTCATCGAGCAGGCGGGACGGAAGGGTTTCGTCGTGAAGACCGTGTCCGAGGAGATGATCCGCTCCATCTACCAGGCCCGCGAAGCGGTCGAAGGGTACGCCGCCCGTGTCGTGGCGGAACGGTCCGATCCGGAGACGATCGACCGCCTGGCCCAGCGGATCGCCGGCCTCGGCCCCGCCGCCAACATCGAATCATCCTACGAGGCGAACCGTCTCGCCCACCGGGCGATCGTCGAAGCGACCGGCAACGAGTACCTCGTCGAGCTGTTCGACGCCATCTGGGGCAAGACCATCGCCGTGAAGATCTTCGCCGACCTGTGGATGGCGGAGGCGATCCACCGTCCCGTCACCGACCTCCACGCCGAAGTCCTCGAGGCGCTGCGTTCGGGCGACGGCGACCGGGCGGCCAAGGTGATGGTCGAGCACATCCGGGAAGGCCTCGACCAACAGCTCGACGTCTTGGAGCGACGGGAGCCGAAGCCCCAGGGTCAGTCGATGACCCGGTAACCGCCCCGGAAGAACCCGAGGGCGGGGCGGTCGGCGTCGTCGGCCAGGTCCATGGCGACCACCCGCCCCACGAAGATCGTGTGGTCTCCACCCTCGTAGGCGTGCTCCGGCGCGCATTCGAAGCGGGCCAACGCCCCCGACAGCAACGGCACGCCGAGGGTCCCCGCCGTCCACTCCAGGCCCTCGAACCGGTCGATGTCGCGGGTGGCGAACCGTTGAGCCAGGTCCTTCGAGTCGGCGGCGAGCACGTGAACGGCGAATCCCGGACCTTCGGAGAACGCCCGGTGGGTCCCCGCCGTCTTCGCCACCGACACCAGCACGAGCGGCGGGTCGAGGGAGACCGACGTGAACGAGTTGGCGGTGAGGCCGACCGGACCGCGCTCGGGGTCGAGGGCGGTGACGACCGTCACCCCGGTCGCGAACTGGCCACAGGCCTGGCGGAATTCCATCGGGTCGATCAACTCGGCTCCCTCGTCTCGGGTGACGCCAGTGTACGACCGGCCGCCGACAGAGGCCGCCCCTGCGACCTCACAGACCCTTCGGATGCCACACCGTCTTGATCTCGGTGAAGTCGGCGATCATGTAGGGGGATTGGGCGACCCGATCGTTGTTCCAGTCCACCCTCCCAGGAGGCCGCACCACCCGGGTGACCGACTCGGCGGCGGCGGCTTCGATCTCGGCGAGACCCTCCCAGCCGTGACCCCAGGCATCGATGGCGTTGCAGTCGCGGTGGGACGCCAGGTAGGGGATGAGCCTGTCCTTGGGTCCGGTGAGGATGTTCACCACCCCGGCAGGTACGTCGGCGGTGGCCAGCGCCTCACCGAAGGTGATCGCCGGCAGCGGAAGCCGCTCCGAGGCGAGCACCACGGCGGCGTTTCCCGAGATGATGACGGGCGCCACCCGGGAGACGAGGCCGAGGAGCGCCGGTTCCTCGGGGGCGACGATCCCGACGACGCCCGTCGGCTCCGGCGTCGAGATGTTGAAGAAGTCACCCTGTACCGGGTTCATGTTCCCGACGACCTGGACGAACTTGTCGCCCCATCCGGCATACCAGACGAGGCGATCGACCGACCGCTCCACCTCACGGCGGGCCTGGGCTCGGCTCCGGCCGCCGACCCGGAGCTGGTCGACGAACGTGTCGGCCCGGTCCTCCACCATCTCGGCGACCCGGTAGAGGATCTGCCCGCGGTTGTACCCGGTTCGTGACGCCCAGCCGGCCTGGGCGTCACGTGCCGCCCGCATCGCGTCCCGGAGGTCCTTGCGGCTGGCGGCGGCGGCGCGAGCGACGACCGTGCCCGACGAGTCGACCACCGGGTACGAACGCCCCGACTCCGACCGAGGGAACGCCCCGCCGATGAAGAGCTTGTACGTCTTACGAACGTCCACTCGGGAACTCATCGGGGAACTCCCTCCAGGTACGGCAACAGCCCGTGACGGCCGCCTTCCCGGCCGAACCCGGACTCCTGGTATCCGCCGAACGGCGACGCCGGATCGAACTTGTTGTAGGTGTTCGCCCACACCACCCCGGCCTTGAGGCGATCGGCCATCCACAGGATGCGGGACCCTTTGGTGGTCCACACCCCGGCAGAGAGGCCGTAGGGGGTGTTGTTGGCCTTCTCCACGGCCTCGTCGGGGGTTCGGAAGGTCATGATCGACAGCACCGGGCCGAAGATCTCCTCCTGGGCGATCCGGTGGCTCTGGGACACCCCGGTGAAGAGGGTGGGAGCGAAGAAGTATCCCCGGTCGGGGAGCCTGCACGCCGGCTGGTAGATCTCGGCGCCCTCCTCGATCCCCGACTCGACCAGCTCCGTGATCTTGTCGAGCTGTTCCGGACTGTTGATCGCCCCGATGTCGGTGTTCTTGTCGAGGGGGTCACCCACCCGCAGGGTGGACAGTCGACGCTTCAGCTTGTCGACGAACCGGTCGGCGATCGACTCCTGGACGAACAGCCTGCTGCCCGCACAGCACACATGCCCCTGGTTGAAGAAGATCCCGTTGATCACCCCCTCGATCGCCTGGTCGACCGGGGCGTCCTCGAAGATGACGTGCGGGGCCTTCCCGCCCAGTTCCAAGGTGAGCCGCTTGGGGGTGCCCGCCACCGCCTTCTGGATGAGCTTGCCGACCGCGGTCGATCCGGTGAAGGCGATCTTGTCGACCCCCGGATGGCGGACGAGGGCGGCACCGGTCTCCCCCGCCCCGGTGACGATGTTGACGACCCCCGGCGGCAGGTCGGCTTCGGCGGTGAGCTGGGCGAACGCGAGGGCGGTGAGGGGCGTCGTCTCCGCCGGTTTGAGCACCACCGTGTTCCCGGCGGCCAGGGCAGGAGCCACCTTCCAGGCCAGCATGAGCATCGGGAAGTTCCATGGAATGATCTGACCGGCCACCCCGAGGGGGGCGGGGCGAACCCCGGGGAACGCGTACTCCAACTTGTCGGCCCATCCGGCGTAGTAGAAGAAGTGGGCGGCGACGAGGGGAAGGTCGACGTCGCGGGCCTCTTTGATCGGCTTCCCGCCGTCGAGGGTCTCCAACACGGCGAACTCCCGGGCCCGCTCCTGCAGCATCCGGGCGATCCGGTACAGGTACTTGGCCCGCTCCTTGCCCGGCAGCCGACCCCACGTCTCGAAGGCTCGACGGGCAGCCCGGACCGCCCGGTCGACGTCCCGCTCCCCCCCCTCCGCCACCTCGGCGAGGGGCTCCTCGGTGGCGGGGTTCACCGTCGTCAGGAAGCGTTTCGACGCAGGCGCCCGGAACTTCCCGTCGATCCAGAGGCCGTAGCGGTCCCGCAACGACACGAGGTCGGTGGCCTCCCGCGAAGGGACATAGGTGAATTCGACCGGTTCGACGGGGTGAGCATCGGCCATGGGTCAGTCCTTCGTGAAGTAGTCGGGTGACTGGTACGCCCCGGTGCGAACCCACCGGATCTGCATGAGCAGGTCGTTGAGGAGGCTCGACGCCCCGAACCGGAACCGGTCGGGGGTCATCCAGGCGGTCCCCAGGGTCTCGTACACCAGCACCAGGTAACGGATGGCATCCTTGGCGGTGCGGATCCCCCCCGCCGGTTTCATGCCGACGCCGATGCCCGTCAGCTCGGCGAAATCCCTGATCGCCTCCAGCATCACCAGGGTGACCGGACGGGTGGCGGCGGGGCCGACCTTGCCGGTCGACGTCTTGATGAAGTCGGCTCCGGCTGCCATCGCCAGCATCGACGCCTTCCGGACGTTGTCGAAGGTGACGAGCTCGCCGGTCTCCAAGATCACCTTCAGGTGGGCCGACCCACATGCCTCCCGCACGGCGACGATCTCTTCGTACACCTTCATGTAGTCGCCGGCGAGGAAGGCTCCCCGGTCGATCACCATGTCGATCTCGTCGGCGCCGGCGGCGAGAGCGGCCCGGGTGTCGGCCAGCTTCACCTCCAGGGGAGCCTGTCCCGACGGGAAGTAGGTGGCGACGGCGGCGACGGCGACCCCGCTCCCCCGGAGGGCTTCGGCGGCGACGGGGACCATCGCCGGGTAGATGCACAGGGCCGCCACCGGGGGGATCGACGGGTCGGTGGGGTCGGGTCGACGTGCCTTGGAGGCGAGCTGGCGCACCTTCCCGGGCGTGTCCTTGCCTTCGAGGGTGGTGAGGTCGGTCATCCGGACGGCGAGTTCGAGGGCGTGGAGTTTCGATTCCCGTTTGATGGAGCGGGTGGCGAGGGAGGCGACCCGTTCGTGGACGGCGACTTCGTCGACGGGGGGTGTCGCCTCCAGGTAGGCGTTGAGGGCCTGAGGGGTGACGTGGGTCCCCAGGACGGGCAGGGTGAGGGGTGCAGGCGTGCTCATCGCGGGGCCATGCTATCGGCGTCGGCGCCCCATGCATCCCGTGCGCACCGGCTCGCGGAATCCGCCCGCTCCTGCCCACGGCCCGGTCGGTCGGGGCACGGCCCGGGAACCCACGGGTCCGGATGCCGACGGCGACCCCACTACCCTGCCCGCCATGTCCGGGAAACACATCCTCGTCGCCGTGGCCTGGCCCTACGCCAGCGGCTCCCGCCACCTCGGGCATCTGGCCGGGGCGTACCTGCCCGCCGACATCTTCGCCCGCTACCACCGCCTCGCCGGGAACCGAGTGCTGATGGTGTCGGGCAGCGACGTCCACGGCACCCCGATCACCGTCCGGGCCGACCAAGAGGGCGTCGAACCGCAGGTCATCGTCGACCGCTACCACAACGAGTTCCTCCGCAACTGGGAGGAGCTGGGGATCTCCTGGGACCTGTACACGTCCACCGGAACCGACAACCACCGCGAAGTCACCTGGGACGTGTTCCGGACGCTGCACGAACACGGGTACATCGTCCCGAAGACCACCCAGCAGTTCTACGACCCCGAGGCGGAGCGGTTCCTCCCCGACCGGTACGTCGAAGGCACCTGCCCCCACTGCGGGTACGAGAGCGCCCGGGGCGACCAGTGTGACCATTGCGGCCGCCAACTCGACCCCGAGGACCTCGTCGACCCCCGCAGTCGCATCACCGGCGCCACCCCGGTGATGCGTCCCACCGAGCACTATTTCCTCCGGCTCTCGGCGTTCGAGGACCGTCTCCTCGACTGGTTGCAGTCCCGCACCGGCTGGAGACGGCACGTCCTCAACATGGCCATCGGGTTCACCCGGGAAGGACTCCAGGACCGTGCGATCACCCGGGATCTGACCTGGGGGATCCCCCTTCCCCCCGAGTTCACCGAGATCGGGGAGGGCAAACGGATCTACGTGTGGTTCGAGGCGGTGATCGGGTACCTGTCGGCCAGCAAAGAGTGGGCCCAGCGGCGGGGAGAGCCCGACGCCTGGCAGGCCTGGTGGACCGACCCGGACGCCGAGTCCTACTACTTCATCGGCAAAGACAACATCGTCTTCCACGCCGTCATCTGGCCCTGCCAGCTCATGGGGTATGGGGGCCTCAACCTCCCCACCGACGTCCCCGCCAACCAGTACGTCACCTTCAAAGGTGAGAAGGGTTCGGCGAGCAGAGGGGTGGGACGGTCGATCTCGTGGTACACCGAACGTCTCCAACCCGACGCCCTCCGCTACGCCCTCGCCGCCAACCTCCCCGAGCAGAACGACACCGACCTCTCCGACGGCGACATCGTGCGGCGGGTCAACGAGGAGCTCGTGGCGACCTGGGGCAACCTGGTGAACCGAGTGCTCTCGATGACGGCGAAGAACTTCGACGGCGCCGTCCCCGAGCCGGGAGAGCTCACCGACGTCGACCGTTCGCTCCTCGAACGGGTCGACCGCGGCCTCGAAGACGAGGCCCGGATGATCGAGAAGGTGGAGCTGCGGGCCGGGCTCCGGACGGCGATGGAGGTCGCCCAGGCCGTCAACGCCTACCTCAACGCCACCGAACCCTGGAAGACGGCCAAGTCGGACCGGGCCCGAACGGGGACGGTCCTGTGGACGGCCATCCAGTCCTTGGCTGCGCTGTCCGTCGGTTTCGAGCCCTACCTGCCGTTCTCGTCGGCGCGCCTGCGCGGCATGCTCGGCCTCGACGAACCGCTCCGGTGGGGCCGCCTCGACGTGGCACCGGGGACCCGCCTCGGGAGCATCGAACCCCTCTTCGGCAAACTCGACGAGGACGTCCTCACCGACTGAAAGACCCTCTTCTCGTAATCCCGGGCTTCGCGTAGGGTTTCGGCATGGAACCTGCGAGGTCGATCCTCGTCCGTGCGGCGGTGGCGATCTTCGGCGCCGTGCTGCTACTCCTCGGAGTCGCCGGGCTGGCCCTCCCGTTCCTGCCCGGATGGGTGCTCATCTTCGCCGGCCTGGCCGTGCTCGCCGGTGAGTTCGTCTGGGCACGCCGCCTCCTCGACGGGGTCCGAGAGCGGGTCGACCGGGTGCGTCGCCCCCAGGAGCGTCGCGACGACGACCCCTCCGAGGAGGGGCCGTCGGAGTCCCGTTCGAAGGCGTCTTGAGTCAGGCGGGCGGGTACACCCCCATCCCCTTCGCCTTCTCGGTCTGCCAGAAGATGTCGGCGATCTCGTCGATCAGCTCGATCAGCTTCTCCGCGGCTGCGGGATCCATCGTCTTCTTGGCGACACCGGCCTGATGGATGGCCCGCCAGAACAGGTCGTCGAGGTTCGGGAACTGGCTGCGATGTTCCTCGGTGAAGAAATCCGCCCACAGCACCATCAGGTGGTGCTTCACCTCTTCGGCCCGCTGCTCTTTGATGAAGATGGCACGGTCACGGAAGACGGGGTCGTCGGACGCCTCGTATTTCTGGGCGATCTTCAGCACCGACATCGCTTCGATCTTCGCCTGGGCGGGGTCGTACACCCCGCAGTACAGGTCGCAGTGGGCGTGGGCGATGGTGGGTGCTCCGAACAGTCGCATGCGTGAACCTCCCTTTCGTCTCCGTTGCCCCGACCATACTCGCACCGGTGTCGAGGATGTTCCGTCGCTTCGAGGTGGCCGAGACGTCGATGGCCCCCGCCCTGCGGCCCGGTGACCGTCTCCTCTGTGTCCGAGTCCGCCGCCCACCCCGGAGAGCGTCGATCGTCGTGTTCCCCCACCCCCGGCGCGCCGACTTCTGGCTGGTGAAACGGGTCGTGGGCCTCCCCGGCGAGACGGTGGAGATCGACGGGGTCGTCCGGATCGACGGGGTCGTCTTCCCCGAACCGTGGGCCGCCTCGGGGACCCCCGGTTCGGGGAGGTGGGAGCTCGGCCCCGGGGAGATGTTCGTCCTCTCCGACGCCCGGGGGCGCACCCGGGCGGACTCCCGCACCTTCGGGCCCGTCCCCGTCGACGGGTCGTACCGGCCTCTCCTTCGCTACCGGCGCGGTCCGGCGCCGTCGTCCGAGGACGGCGGAGCCCGATGAAAGCCGGTCATCGGTCGAACAGCTCCCGCACCCTGGTCCGGTCGACCTTCCCGAGGGGGAGCCGGGGGAGGCGGTCGAGACGTCGCCAACGTTTGGGGACTTCGAAACTCGCCAACCGTTCCCGGGCGAAGGCTTCCACCGTCTCGGGTCGAGCATCACCTTCGTAGGCGACGGCGACGGCGACACCCCATTCTCCATCGGGTACGCCCACCACGGCCGCCTCCCGCACCCCGGGACAGGCCGCGATCACCGCCTCCACCCGTCCGGGCATCACGTTCTCCCCGCCGGTGATGATCACGTCGTCGGCCCGACCATGGACCTCCAGCCCGGTGTCGGCGTCGAAACTGCCGAGGTCGCCGGTGTCGAACCAGTCGTCCGGCTCCCGGTCGGGCCCGTCGAGGTAGCCGGGCGACACCATCGGACCGCGCACCTGGATCCGACCTCCGACGGTCCGCAGCTCCGCTCCGGGAACGGCCAGCACCGGCCCACCCGGCTCCCGGGCCGTCGCCACCTGGGAGGCCGTCTCGGTCATCCCGTAGGTGCGCAGCACCGGAAGGCCCGCCGTGGCCGCCGCCTCCACCATGCCCGCCGGGATCGGACCTCCACCGACCAGCACGGCCCGTACCCGGGGGAAGGGACCCCGGTCGAGGATCCTCTGCACCTGGGTCGCTACGAACGAGCTCAGCGTGGCGGCGGTGCGGAGCAGCGCCGCCACCCGCTGGGGATGGAACCCCGGTTCGAGGAGGACGGTGGTGGCCTCCCGGGCCGATCGGACCAGGATCATCAACCCGGCGACATGGGCGAGGGGCAGGACGTGGAGCCAGATGTCGTCCGGTCGATGACCCAACACCTCCGCCGACGCCGCCGCCGACGCCTCCAGGTTGGCCCAGGTGAGCCGGACCCCCTTCGGGGTCCCCGACGAGCCGGAGGTGAACAGCACCCAGTGGAGGTGGTCGGGCCGAGGAGAGAGCCACCGGGGCGGCCCTTCGACGGGGAGGAGCCGTCGCAGCCCCAGGTCGGGCCCGTCGCCCATCACCGACGTCACCTCTGCGACCTCGACGCGCCGGCGGGCCGCCGCCCTGTCCCAGCGCGGGTCGAGGGGCACGACCGTGGCGCCGGTACGGGGGATGGCGAACAGGGTCCGCACCGTGGCCGGGTCCTGCCCTACCCAGAGGCCGACCCGATCGCCGGGGCCGACCCCGGCGGCGGCGAGCCCTCCCGCCAGACGGGCGGCGGCCTGGTCCATCTCTTCGAAGCTGACCGAGATCCCCGGTGCGATCACGAAGGGATGCCGGGGTCGGCGGCGAGCCGCGGCGGCGAGCCAGTCGTCCACGCCTCCATTGTGGCCGGGCCGGCGCCCGCCCGTCGTCACCGTGGTGACGGTCTCAGCCCTCCAGGGCGGGGAGGTGTCGGATCCGGATCAGCGTGCGGGTGCCGTCGGCGTCTTCGACGAGGACGAAGCGGGGCAGCACCCCTTCTTCTTCGTCGACCCACAACCGGCGGGGCCGATGGACGAGATGGCGGAGCACCACCGGGTATTCGGGGTCTCGCCCACCCACCGCCACCTCGAACACGTCGTCCCGAGGGTCGTACGAGAGGAACCGGAGGGGCAGCCAGGCCGCTTCCACCTGGTCGCCGATGTCCTCGCCGATCACCTCGATCACCACCTCCGAGGCGGGGAGGTTCTTCGAGATGTCCTCCAGGTAGGAAGCCCAGCTCTCTTTCGGAAGCTCGATGTCGAGATGCACGATCTCACCTCCTCTCGGAGCCTTTCCCCTTGAAACGCTATGGCGCCCTCTTCGTTTCCCGCCAGGGCCGAAGGACCGGCCGCTCCCGGGTACCCTCGGGGCCCATGATCTCCGAGCATTTCGACCCGTCCGCCTGGGATCCGGTCCCCGGCTTCGCATTCACCGACATCACCTACCACCGGGCCCGGGAGGTGGGGGCGGTGCGGATCGCCTTCGACCGTCCCGAGGTCCGCAACGCCTTCCGCCCCCACACCGTCGACGAGCTGTACACCGCCTTGGACCACGCCCGACAGACCTCCGACGTCGGCTGCGTGCTCCTCACCGGCAACGGCCCGTCGCCGAAGGACGGCGGCTGGGCGTTCTGTTCGGGAGGCGACCAGCGGATCCGGGGGGCGGAAGGCTACCGGTACGCCGAAGGGGAGACGGCGGAGACGGCGGACCCGGCGAGGCTGGGACGGCTCCACATCCTCGAGGTGCAGCGGCTCATCCGGTTCATGCCGAAGGTGGTGGTGGCGGTGGTGCCGGGATGGGCGGTGGGGGGTGGCCACAGCCTCCACGTCGTCTGCGACCTGACGATCGCCTGTGCCGAACACGGCCTCTTCAAACAGACCGACGCCGACGTCGCCTCCTTCGACGCCGGCTACGGATCCGCCTACCTGGCCCGGATGGTCGGCCAGAAGCGGGCCCGGGAGATCTTCTTCCTCGGTCGCACCTACACCGCCGAGGAGGCCACCCAGATGGGGATGTGCAACGCCGCCGTCCCCCACGACGACCTGGAGGCTGTCGCCTTGGAGTGGGCGCGGGACATCACCGCCAAGTCGCCGATGGCACAACGGATGCTGAAGTACGCCTTCAACCTGGTCGACGACGGCCTGGTCGGCCAGCAGCTCTTCGCCGGGGAGGCGACCCGGCTGGGCTACATGACCGAGGAGGCCACCGAGGGCCGGGACGCCTTCTTGGAGAAGCGCCCGCCAGACTTCTCCCGGTTCCCCTGGTATTTCTGAGGACGATGACCACCTTCTCGCCCCGCCGGGCCTGGTGGATCGCCGGCCGTCCCCACACCCTCCCCGCCGCCGTCGCCCCGGTGCTGGTCGGTTCGGGGCTGGCAGCCGGAGACGGTGTGTTCCGGATCGGTCCCTTCGTGGCCGCCCTGGTGGGGGCGGTCGCCATCCAGGTGGCCGCCAACTTCGCCAACGACGCCTCCGACGCCGCCCGCGGTGCCGACCCCGCCGACCGGGTGGGCCCACCGCGGATGGTGTCCCTCGGGGTGATCTCGCCGAAACGGATGTGGGCGGCGACGGCCGGGGTGATCGGGGTGGCGGTCGTCGCCGGTCTCTACCTGATCGCCGTCGCCGGGCCGTGGATCCTGGTGATCGGGGTGGCGTCGATCGTCGCCCTGCTCACCTACGTGGGCGGGCCGGTGCCCTACGGCTACCGGGGCTTGGGGGAGGTCTTCGTGTTCGTCTTCTTCGGGCTGGCGGCCACCGTCGGCTCCCGCTTCGTCCACGACCGCACCGCCCCCCTCGATTCCTGGGTGCTGGCGGTGCCGATGGGGATGCTGGCGGCGGCGATCCTCGTCGCCAACAACCTGCGGGACCTCGACACCGACGCCGCCGTCGACAAACGGACCTTGGCGGTGATCTTGGGACGGCGACGGACCCGCCGCCTCTACGCCGTGCTGGTCTGGGGTGCCTTCGCCGTCGTCGGGGTGGCGTCGGTGGCGGGTTGGAGCCCCGCCCCCACCGGTCTCGCCGTCGTCTTCGCCCCGTGGGCGGTGCCGCTGGTCCGCACCGTCTCCCACACCGCCGACCCCCGGCGGCTCATCGGAGTGTTGAAGGGCACCGCCCGCCTCCAGCTCCTCGTCGGCCTCGCCTTGGCCGCCGGGGCGGCGATCTGACCGGTCACGCCTCCCGAGCCTGCCGGGACACCCGACGTTCGGGGTCGAGGGCCCGCAAACCCAGGACGAACCAGATGAACGGTACGGCGAACGGCACGAACCCCCGTCCCGGCTCCCACCCCGCCGCCGTCGCCACCACCGCCGTCGCCACCACACCGCCGGCGAGGGCCCACAGCACGGCGTCGAACCGTTCGGCGAGCCGTGCCGCCGCGACCGAGAACTCCACCGAGCCGACCACCAGCGCCACCCCTGCGAACCATCCCGCCCACGACCTCCACGCCGCGACGTCGGCGGAAGGCCACAGGGAGGCGACGACCGCGGCCAGCCCTGCAACATGGGCGACCTTGCCGACCGTCCCCGCGTGCCGGTAGGCCAGCAGGGGGAACAGGGCGAAGGCGGCGGCGGCCAGGCCCACCGGGACGATCTGGACCTCCTCGGTGAACACCGTGAACACGAACGCGGCGCCGAACAGGATGAACCCTGCGCAGCCGACGGCCCCGACGACCCAGGTGGGCTCTCTCACCCCTTCAGGATGCCACAGAGGCGACAACCGCGGCGACGAGGCGTTCTGTGTCCATCCGGCCGAAGAACCGGTCGTCGACGCTCACCGACACGAACCCGTCCGCCGCGACGAACTCGAGCCTCGTCCGGCCGTCGCCGTCGGGTGAAATCCTCACCTCGACTCCGGCCAGGGTCGACCACGTCGAACCGGGCAGTTCATCGTCCAAGTAGGTCCGATAGTCGTCGTCCATCGTGTTGACGACGAGAGATAGCACCGGAAAGCCCGAGGTGTCGATCCCGCCGTACGCCGCCTTCAAGGTCTCGTAGGTACCCGTACCGTCGAAGATCGACGTGAGCGCCCGATACCGGAGGGAGAGGCCCTGGTACTCAGCACCCAAGGTGTATCGGGAGAGCGGTGAGCCTGGAATCGTCTCGGTCGGGGCGAGCTCTCGGTGGTACTCGCCGGGAAGCATCGCCAACTCTGAGTCCGGTATACCGGTGAGGACCGTCAGATCCGACGGCGCTGAGCCTCGTCGGACGACGAGATCTCCGTACCGAGCCGACCGCGCGAGAAGCCCGTCGGACCCGATCACCGTAACCGACCGTGGCAACCCGGTCTCGGAGTCGACCATGGCGACGATCGTGCCGCCATCGAAGGGGATTCGGAGCTCGGTGACCTCTCCGGTGGTGAGTGTCTCCGCGTCGTCGGGCAGCGTCTCGTACGGGAACATCTCCCGTCGCACCTCGGCGAGGATCTCGGCGTCTGGTGATCGCATCGAGTACCTCGTCATCCAGCCGTCGATCAGCTCGGTGTAGGTGGTCCCCGAAATGACGACCGCCCGAACGACGTCTCCACCGGCCGTCTCGATCGACGCAGCGTCCCCTCGCCCGTCGACCCAGGCCTCGACCCTCGTCGCCTCACCGGTTGCGGGATCGAGCATCTCCCAGCTCAGAGACATCACGTCACCGACAGCAACCGTCGGGGCCGTGAAACCTTGGGCATTTCCCACCCCTCGCGCCTGGGTGGCGACGAGGGCGGCGACGAGCACTACCACCAGGGCGATCAGGGCCTGTCGACTGAGCGGAGCAGGTTTCACCATGACGACACCGACGCCTTCCCATCGGAGTTACCGATCCACCGATCACACTTCCACTGAACCGCCGAGTTTCCTTCGACGACGAGGAACCACGGTTTGCCCATGTCGTTGCGTACGCGAACCTCGCCACCGTCGAATGTGTGGACGTGGTGGATGGAGGAATCGCACCAATGCCAATGGTCATAGTGGGCTCCACCCTGGGATGCCGCAGCTCCACCATGCGAACTGAACGTCCGATAGCGTGCGTGATAGCGGGAGAAGAACCCGGTACCCCTCTGCCCGTTCATCTTCACACACGAACCGTGATCCTTGAACCACATCGTGCTACCAGTACTGTCGCTCCATCCAGCAGCCAGAAGCTCGGCCAGCGCCGACGCTCCCGATGCGTTCTGAGACCCGACGTTCACCGGATCCTTCGTACTGCTGCAGGAGCTGTTGTACAGCCAATCCCCATTCGAGCCCCAATGCGCTACCGCGGCTACCGTCCAGAAAGGAAGCGCCGTTAGCACCACCACGACCTGGACGAGGCCCAGGCGAAGGCGCCTCGACCACCTGAAGCCCGAGATGCTCCTCACCATGTTCCGTCCCCTTTCTCGGAGCCATCCCAACGTACATCTCGGGTGAAGGGACGTGTGTCCCGAATTCCGGGCGATCGTCCCGAACAGCACGATTGAACACCACGCGTCCAGGCCCGTCCTCGGTTGGGCCATCCGTCTCTCGGGGCCCTACACGCATTCGGGTCCTCGATCTCGACTGCTTCGCCGAAGATGGGATCGAGCCTACCGGGCCAATCTCATCCCGTTGCTCCGCCGAGACGTGTCGACAGACGCCTCCGACCACACCAGTCTGCTTCCGAAGTCGGGACGGATTCCCGACAAGTTCCGGAGCCATCATGGCGCTTCGCGGGGGTAGCCTCTGACGCATGTCCAAGGGGGTTCCCGGCACCGTACAGGTCGCGGCGACGCCGTTCGCCGACACCAACCTCACGGGCCTCATACATCGGGCGGGACTGTCCATCCAGATCGTTTCAGATCCCACTCGATGGCTGGCGCGTCACCGCGGGTCGGTGCTGCTGACCGACCAGACCGAGCATGTTGGGAAGCTCACCCCGGCAGGAAAAGTCATCGTCTTCGTCGACGACCCCATCACCGCCGCCTGGGCCCGGAGCCACGGTGCTTCGACTCTCCCCACCCGAGTCAGCCACCACGAACTCACCGACGCCGTCGTCGCCGCGAGTGCCGGACACCGGATCATCCACCCCTCCCTTCTCGGCATCCCGACGACCTTGAGCCTCGAACACACCGAGCTGTACCGGGCCCTTGTCACGCTGCGTCACGTCACCGACATCGCCGAACACATCGGCTATTCGCGCACCGAGACCTACCGCCGACTCAAAGATCTCTACCACGCCCTCGGAGTCACCAACCGGGAGCAGGCGCTCTACCTAGCCGGACTACTCCACATCGAATCCGGATCCGAACGCCGATAGAGCGGGCCGCCCCACCAACCCCGAGGCCCCGGGGATGTCCGGCTTCAGAACAGGCCGACGACGTTGCCGTCTTCGTCGAGGTCGATCCGTTCCGCCGCCGGATGGGCCGACAGCCCCGGCATGGTGCGGATGTCACCGGCGAGGGCGTAGGCGAATCCGGCACCCACCGACGGGCGGACCTCGCGGATCGGCAGCGTCCAGCCGGTGGGCGCCCCCTTCAGGTTCGGGTCCGAGGAGATCGACAGGTGGGTTTTGGCGATGCACACCGCCATCCGCCCCCATCCCGCGTTCTCCAGCCTCGCCAGGTCCCGTTCGGCGGCGTGGTCGAAACTCACCTTCCCCGCCCCGTACACCTTCGTGGCGATCCGTTCGATCTTGCCCCGCAACGACATCTCGTCCGGGTAGAGATGGTGGAACACCGACGGTTCGGCCGCCGCCTCCATCACCGCCCGGGCCAGGTCGGTGGCTCCCGCCCCCCCGTCGGCGTGGTGGGTGCTGACCGCCGCCCGCACCCCCTCCTCGGCGGCCACGTCGAGGATCACCTGCTGTTCGGAGGGGTGGTCGGTGGGGAAGGAGTTGACCGCCACCACCGGGGTGACGCCGTGCATCTTCACGATGTCCAGGTGTTTGCGGAGGTTGGCGGCGCCGGCCAACACGTCGTCGGGGTTCTCCTCGAGCATCTCGGGAGGGAGCGGCTTGCCCGGACTGACGCGGTACTTCCCCGAATGCACCTTGAGGGCACGCACCGTCGCCACCACCACCGCCGCATCCGGAACCAGACCCGACGCCCGGCATTTGATGTTGAAGAACCGCTCCGCCCCCATGTCGGCGCCGAACCCGGCTTCGGTCACCAGATAGTCGGCGGTGCGGATGCCGATGAGATCGGCGACGACGGACGAGTTTCCGTGGGCGATGTTCCCGAAGGGGCCGGTGTGGACGAGGGCCGGAGTGTGTTCGAGGGTCTGCAGCAGGTTCGGCTGCAAGGCGTCTTTCAGCAGGACCGACATCGCCCCCGTCCCTTTGACGTCTTCGGCGGTGACCGCGGTCCCGTCCCGGCGCCAGCCCACCACCATCCTCCCCAGCCGCGCCCGAAGGTCGGCGAGGCCGTCGGCCAGCGCCAGGACGGCCATCACTTCGGAGGCGGCGGTGATGTCGAACCCCGACTCCCGGGGGACGCCGTCGGAGGGGCCTCCCAGACCGACCACCACATGCCGCAGCGCCCGGTCGTTCACGTCCAACACCCGCCGCCACGTCACCCGGTTCTGGTCGAGACCGACGTCGGTCTGGCGGAACAGATGGTTGTCGACCAGGGCGGCGAGGAGGTTGTGGGCGGCAGTGACGGCGTGCATGTCGCCAGTGAGGTGGAGGTTGAGTTTCTCCATCGGGATGACCTGGGAGTAGCCGCCGCCCGCCGCCCCGCCTTTGATCCCGAAGGTGGGTCCCATCGACGGCTGCCGGATGGCGATGGTGGCGGTCTTGCCCACGTGCTGGAAAGCCTGGCCGAGACCGACGGTGGTGGTGGTCTTGCCTTCACCGAGGGGGGTCGGTGTGACGGCGGTGACGAGGATGTATCTCGCCCGGGGACGGCCGGCGAGCCCATCGATCGCCTCGAGGGGGATCTTGGCGACGTCGCGTCCGTAGAGCTCCAACGTACCCGGGTCGATACCTGCCTTCTCGGCGATGTCTTCGATGGGGAGCGGAGCGACGGAGCGGGCGATGTCGAGGTCGGAGGGGATGCTCATGGCGGCCGAGCCTACCCCTGCTCCGGCTTCACACCCGCCCACCCCTCAGAACTGCCACTCCTCCGGCGGGTAGTCCTCGGCCTTCTTCGCCTCCAGGCGGGCCATGTAGGCGGCGGCTTCGCTGCGGCGGCTCATCCCCATCTTGGCCAACAGGTTCGAGACGTAGTTCTTCACCGTCTTCTCGGCGAGGAACATCTCTTCGGCGATCTGGCGGTTCGTCTTGCCTTCGGCGATGTGGCCGAGGATCGTCCGCTCCTGAGGCGACAGCCGGGCCAGCAGGGGATCTTCGGGTTCGCCGCCCCGGAGCCGTTTGAAGAGCTTGTCGGTCATCTCCGGGTCGAGCAGCGACTCCCCCCGTCCGACCCGCCGGATGCTCTCCACCAGCTCGGCGCTGTTGATCCGTTTCAACACGTACCCGCTCGCCCCGGCCATGATCGCCGCCATCAGGGCTTCCTCGTCGGCGAAGGAGGTGAGCATCAGCACCTTCACGTCGGGGAACCGGCTGCGGATCTCCCGGCAGGCCTCCACGCCGCTGCCGTCGGGGAGGCGGACGTCGAGGACGACGACGTCCGGGTCGTCGTAGCCGACCCGGCGCACCGCCTCCGCCACCGTCCCCGCCTCGCCGACCACCTCCATGTCGTCTTGAGAGTCGACCAGCGCGCGGAGACCCTGGCGGACCACTTCGTGGTCGTCGACGAGGAGTACACGCATCGTCGAGATGTTAGAGCCCCATCCGCCGGGGTTACGCTTCGGTCATGTCGCCCATCCTCTCCGAACGGGTCGCCGCCCTCGTCAAGGCAGCGTCGGCCGTGGTGGGACGGCTCGACCTCCGGGCGGTCCTCGAACACACCGTGTTGTTGGCCCGCGACCTCACCGGGGCACACTACGCGGCGTTGGGCGTCATCGGCGAGCACGGATCTCTGGTCGATTTCGTCTACGTCGGCGTGGACGACGACCGGGCCCGGGCCATCGGGACGCCCCCCACCGGCAAAGGCGTGCTCGGGCTCCTCATGAACCGTGGCGAGACCGTTCGGGTCGACGACATCCACACCCACCCCGAGTTCGCCGGCTACCCCCGGCACCACCCCGAGATGTCGTCGTTCCTCGGCGTCCCCGTCCGGGCGGGAGACCACATCTTCGGCAACCTCTACCTGGCCGACAAGCCGGGGGGCTTCACCGACGAAGACCAGATCCTCGTCGAAGCCCTCGCCGCCATCGCCGGCGGGGCGGTCTCCACGGCGCGCCTGCACCGACAGCTCACCCGCCTGGCCCTCGTCGAAGACCGGGAACGGATCGCTCGTGACCTCCACGACGCCGTGATCCAGGACCTGTTCGCCGTTGGATTGGAACTGCAGGGCCTCTCCCTCACCGTGGAGGACCCCAACGTCGCCGCCAAACTCGCCGACGCCGTCGAACGCCTCGACGAGGCGATCGGCTCGCTCCGGTCGTTCATCTTCGACCTTCGCACCCTCGCCAACGCCCTGTTGGACCCGGCCCGAACCATCAAGGACCTGGTCGACCGTCTCGTCCAGCCCGCCGGGATGACCGCAGAGGTCGCCGTCGCCGACCTGGGGGAGGTGTCACCGTCCCGGTTCGACGATCTCGTCCAGATGATCCGGGAGGCGGTGTCGAACGCGGTCCGCCACGCCGACACCGACCGCATCGAGGTCGGCGTCCGCCGGGTCGACGACCACATCGTCGCCGAAGTCGTCGACCAGGGCCGAGGTTTCGACCCGGCGACGGTGGAGCGGGGCATGGGTCTCGACAACCTGTGGGCCCGGGCGTCGGAGATCGGCGGCGAGGTCCGCATCGACTCGTCCCCTGGTGAGGGAACCCGGGTGACGATCCGGGTTCCCGGCTGAACTCATCCGTTCCGCAGCGCCTCGGCGAGACGCTCCATCAGGTTCCGCACGGTGATCTCCGCGACACGGTGGAGGGCGGCCCGGTCGAGGATCTTGCCGATGGGCGCGAGGGGCGGCTGGTATCGGCCTTGGAACCGCACGTGGGTCGAGTTGGGACCCATCGGGGAGAGCACCAGCTCGGCCTCCATCGTCGGGAACAGCCGGGTGGACCCCACCGCCTTCCAGGTCATCGGGACGGTCACCGAATTCGTCGCTCTGATCGGTTCACCGATCTCCAGCTCCACGCGCTTGCTGAGCGGACCCGGGGCCAGTCCGACGGCGAGCCCGGTCTCTTCGCCCCGGTGGTAGGCAGCCTCGGCCCACACCCCGAGGTCGTCGTGGCTCGCCGCCACCCTCGACTCGACCTCCTCCAGCGGCAGGTCCACCTCGAAGAAGTACTGGACGAGCATGGTCAGAACCTCGGCGGTCGGATCGGCGATCCCGAACGCATCCCGGTGATCGTATCCAGTTCTACGGCGACGACGTGGGGAAAGGCGGGGAGAGGTTGCAGTCCCGCGAAACCCAGCGGGTCGCCGATCAGCCGCCGGTATTTCGCCAACAGCAACTCGACGGTCTCGGTGATGACGTCCTCGGCGGTGACCTCCCGGGCTGCACCCCAGGCGACCGCGCTCATCCAGTCCCCCGATTCGGTCTCGACCTGGCACGCCTCCACGCAGACCCGGGGATGGACACGGAGGGCGTCGAGGCGGCGCCCCGGCCCCGTCCGGAACCGGACTTCCCGGCCGACGACGACGAACGACACGGCGGTGACGTAGGGCTCGCCATCGGAGATCACCCCGATGTGTGCGACCGGCGCCGAAGCGAGGAAACGGATCGTCTCGTATTCGGGCACCGGATGCATCGCCACCTCGCGGACCGTCAACGCCTCACCTCGCTCGTCGCGGCCCGAACCTCGGCTGCGCGGCGAAGTCGCTCCACCACCCGCCGGAAATACCGGGAGATCGACGCTTCGGCGACCCGGTACAACAACACGTGATCCAACAGCTCCCCCAGAAAGCCCGCCGGCGGGTCGTAACGTCCTTCCAGCGCCACCTCGACGCCGTCCCGTGTGGGGGTGAGCTCCAACTCGGCGTCGAGGAGAGGGAACGCACGGTCGCCGCCGGAGGCGTGCACCTTCACGGCGACGGCTGCGACCCGCACCGGACGGTCGATCACCTCCACCTCACCTACCTCCACCTCGACCTCTTCGGAGACGACGAAACCGAAGGCCTCCACACCGAACCGCTCGGACTCATCGGCACCGGGACCGAGTACCGCCGCCGGGTCGTGGGCGAGCGCCACCGCCGCGGCCCGGAACGGGACGGGGAGCTCGGCGGTGAGCTGGAACTTTCCCATGGGACGTCACCCCTCGGACCCCAACGCCCACAACACGTCCTTGATGCTGACGATCCCGATGAGCTCGCCGTCGTCGACGACCGGCAGATGCCGATACCCGGTCGCCATGAGCCATTCGGCGGCGTCCGCCACCTCCAGGTCCGGCCCGACACAGTCGGGCTCAGGGGTCATCCACTCGCCGACGGTCTGGAGGTCCAGATCGGCGCCCTCGGCAACGGCCCGCAGGACGTCGCGTTCGGACAGGATCCCGACGAGCGCGCCCCGGTCCACCACCCCCAACGAGCCGATGCCTTCCGACATCATCACCGCGGCGGCTTCCCGCAGGCTCAGGTCCGGTCCGCACACGGCGGCGCTGCCACTCACCAGATTCCGAATCTCCATCCCGTCGCTCCTCGTCTCGATGGCTCAATGCTCGCGGGAACCGGACTTTGCGCATACTCGCGAACGTCCCTATCGATGGGACCTTCGGCCCCCCCTCACCACACGAACGTCCAGACGAGGGTCGCCACGGACACCGCGCCGAGCACGGCTCCGACCATACCGGCGTGCCGCCGAGTGCCCAGCACCGAAGCCAACCCTGCCTTGACGAACCCGTTGACGGTGACGGCGGCGAGCACCGCACGGCCCGCTTCGGTGACCTCCACCCCGTCGTTCACCAGGTTCGCCGCCGTCAACGTGATGGCGTCGACGTCGGTGATCCCCGAAACGGCTCCGAGGATGACGAGGGAGCCGGTGGAGGCGTTCTCGACGAGGAACCGTCCGAGGAAGACGACGACGCCGTAGAGGAGCCCGAACTGGAGCGCCACCGGCAACGTCACCGGGTTCTGCAGGGTGAGCCCGGACTCGTCGCCGTCGTCGGTGTGCCGCCCACTCCGATACACGAGGTAGGCGGCGCCTTCCACCACCGCCAGCATGACCAGCATCGGCACCGCCAGACGAACCGCCAGCGGAGGCGACACGACGGCGGCTTCGACCAGCACCCGCCCGAACATGAGGCCCGAGGCGGCCAACACCCCGGCGACGAGCACGTTGGTGAGCTCGCGGCGCCGCCGGGTCATCCGGGCGAACGACATGGTGACCGCCGTCGACGAGATGAGCCCGCCGAGCAGCCCGGTCAAGCCCAGGCCCCTCGACCCGAGCAGGCGGAGCGCCACATACCCGGCGAAACCGATCGCCGAGACCAGCACGACCATCAGCCAGATCTCACGGGGGTTGACCGCCTGCAGCGGCCCCAGACCCCGGTCGGGCGCCAACGACAAGATGACGGCGGTCACCACCCCGAACTGGAGCGCCGCCGCCACGTCCTCACGTTCGAAACGCCCGGTGACGCTACGGAGCGCCTCCTTGGACCGCAGCAGCACAGCGGCTCCGATCGCCAGGGCGGCCGCCGCCTCGTAGGTTTCACGCCCCGCGAGGACACCGACGAAGAACGTGGCGAGGGCTGCCATCTCGGTGGTGGTGCCCACGTCCCCCGTCTTGGTGGTGAGCGCCAGATAGGAGGCGACGACGATCCCGCCGAACACCACCAACGCGGCGACGAATCCGCCCGGCCCCACCCATTCCCCCAGGGCGTGGGCCGCCACACCCCAGATGCCGATCAGGGCGAAGGTGCGCGCCCCCGCATAGGCCTCCCCCACCCGGACGTGGAGTTGACGTTCCAGGCCGACGACGAATCCCAGGCCGGCACCGACGAGGAGACGCAGGATGAGGGTTTCGGACATCGTTTCCCTCGGAAGGCTGCTTCAACGCTACCGGCGGTTCGACCGGGCCGAGAGCAGACGTTCGGCAGGTGAGCCAGGGTCTTATGGCCGTAGTGGGATCGCCGTCGATTCCTCAGGCTGGGCCCCGAAGGAGGCGAGCGTGATCGTCGTCGTCGGGGTCGATGGTTCGGAGCATGCAGTCGCCGTAGTGCGCCGCGCCGTCGCCGAAGCCGAAGCCTGGCAGGCAGAGCTCCACGTGGTGCACGTCTTCCACGCTCCGGTCTTGCCCTACATGGGGACACCGATCGACCTCGGCGCCCTCGCAGAGGCGGAACGAGACGACGTGTGGGCTCGGGTCGAGCCCGAACTCCGCCACGTCGAGTTCCGTCGTGTCGACCTCGAAGGCTATCCGCCGGACACGTTGGTGGACTACGTCCGCAACGTCGGCGCCGACCTCCTGGTCGTCGGATCACGCGGGCGCGGTGAGCTCGCTGCTCTCATCCTCGGCAGCACCTCTCACCGGGCGATCCACCTCGCCCCCTGTGATGTGCTGGTGGTGAAACCGTCGCACGCAAACCCCGTCTCCTGAGCACCACCAGCAGGTGGGGGAGCGGCCGAGCCGCTCCCCCACCCCTCTCTTCGTTGGCATACACCCCGAGAACACACCAACATCACACCGGATGACGGAGTCCACACAGGGATCCACCGACCGCTTCGGCCTCGAAGTCCTCCCTCCGGAGGAATGCGACCGCCTCCTCGCCAGAGGGACGATCGGACGGATCGCCTTCGTCGCCGCCGGGGAACCGGTCATCGTGCCGGTGAACTACCGCTACCACCGGGGAGCGATCGTGTTGCGTACCGCCCAGGGCGAGAAGCTTGACGCCGCCGGGCTGGCGGCACCCTGCGCCTTCGAGATCGACCACTGGGACGAGACGACACGCCAGGGTTGGTCGGTGCTCGTCAAAGGCACGATGGAGGAGGTCTACCGGCCCGACGAGGTCGCCGAGCTCGAAACCCTCGGTGTGCGGCCCTGGTCGAATCCGGCGGCCCGGCACATTTGGATCAGGATCAGACCCGACGAGATCAGCGGACGGCGGCTGCGTTGAGGGGACGCCGGGGCGTCTACCCTCCCGGCCGGAGGGAGGAGCACAGATGACCCAGTACGTGTACGCATTCGCCGACGCCGACGGATCCGACCGGGACCGTTTCGGCGGCAAAGGAGCCGGACTGGCGGAGATGACCCGCATCGGCCTCCGGGTACCCCCCGGGTTCATCGTCACGACCGAAGCGTGCCGCCACACGATCCGTGAAGGGACCGTCCCCGACGACCTCTGGGACCAGGTCGACGACGCCCTCGCACGCCTGGAGAAAGAGACCGACAGGACCTTCGGAGGGGGACCCGCGCCGCTGTTGGTGTCGGTGCGTTCGGGGGCCAAGTTCTCGATGCCCGGCATGATGGACACGGTGCTCAACCTCGGCCTCAACGACGACCTGGTCGCCGTCGCCGCCGAATGGGCCGACGATCCCCATTTCGCCTGGGACGTGTACCGACGCTTCCTCCAGATGTACGGCCACGTCGTCCTCGACGTACCGTCCACTCCCTTCGAGACGGTCCTCGCCGAGCTCCGCCGGCGGCGCGGTGTCCCCGACGACAGCCGACTCACCGCCGACGACCTGGCCGAAGCGGCCAGGCGTTTCCACGACATCATCCGGGAGACCACCGGCGAGGACGTCCCCGAAGACCCCCGGACACAGCTCCGGGAGGCGATCACCGCCGTCTTCGACTCGTGGAACAACGACCGGGCCCGCCGGTACCGGAAGCTGAACGGCATCCCCGACGATCTCGGCACGGCCGCCAACGTCCAGATGATGGTGTTCGGGGATCTCGGGGAGGACTCGGGTACCGGAGTCTGTTTCACCCGCAACCCGTCGACCGGCGAACCCGTCCCCTTCGGCGACTACCTCCCCAACGCCCAAGGCGAAGACGTGGTCGCCGGCATCCGCAACACCCTCACCCTCGACGACCTCGCCCGTCTCCACCCCGAGCTCCACACCGAGCTGCTCTCGGTGATGCAGACCTTGGAGCGCCACTACCGGGACATGTGCGACATCGAGTTCACGATCGAACGGGGGACGCTGTGGATCCTGCAGACCAGGGTCGGCAAACGCACGGCGGCCGCGGCGGTGCGGATCGCGGTGGACATGGCCGCCGAAGGGCTCATCGAGCCCGAAGAGGCGGTGATGCGGGTCGAACCGGCGACGCTGGAGCAGCTCGAGCGTCCCCGCATCGACGACCAGACCGCCCCCGAACCCCTCGTCGTCGGCGTGGGAGCCTCCCCCGGCGCCGCCCAGGGGGAGGCCATCTTCGACGCCGACCGTGCCGAAGCCGCCGCGGCGGAGGGTCGGCGGGTGATCCTCGTCCGGCCGGAGACGACCCCCGACGACATCGGCGGGATGGCGGCAGCCGAAGGGATCCTCACCTCCCAGGGAGGCAAGACCTCCCATGCCGCCGTCGTCGCCCGAGGTATGGGGAAGCCGGCCGTGACCGGCGCAGCGGAGATGAAGGTGCATCTGGAGGCGAAGGTCGCCCGGGTCGGTCGGGTCACGATCGCCGAGGGTGATCCGATCACCATCGACGGCACCACCGGGCGGGTGTTCCTCGGCCTGCTGCCCCTGGTCGAGCCGACCGAGACCCCCGAACTGGAGAAGCTGCTGAGCTGGGCGGACGGGTTCCGCACGATGGGGGTGCGGGCCAACGCCGACCTGCCCGAAGACGCCGCCTCCGCCCGCCGTGCCGGTGCCGAAGGCATCGGCTTGGCCCGGACCGAGCACATGTTCCTCGGGGAGCGCCTCCAAACCGTCCAGGACATCATCCTCGCCGAAGACGACGACCGCCGGCGGGCAGGACTCGAGGAGCTGCGAGCCGCCCAGGTCGACGACTTCGAAGGCCTCTTGGAGGCGATGGACGGGCTGCCGGTGATCGTGCGCCTCCTCGACCCGCCGTTGCACGAGTTCCTCCCCTCCCGCCTCGAGATCGAACGACGGATGGTCGAACTGGCCAAGGCGGGGAAGTCCACGACGGAGCTCGAACAGCTCGAACGGGCGGTCGCCAAATGGGCCGAGGACAACCCGATGCTGGGGCTGCGGGGCGTCCGCCTCGGCCTCATGGTCCACGACCTGTACCGGATCCAGGTAGAGGCGGCCATGGAGGCGGTGATCCGACGCCTCGACGCCGGAGGCGACCCCCGTCTGGAGATCATGATCCCCCTGGTCGCCACCGCCGAGGAGCTGCGGCGGATGAAGACGATGGTGGACGAGGTGGTGGCGCTCGCCTCGGAGCGGGCGGGTCGGGACCTCCACGTGCCCGTCGGGACGATGATCGAGCTGCCTCGTGCCGCCCTCACCGCCGCCGAGATCGCCGAGGTGGCGGAGTTCTTCTCCTTCGGCACCAACGACCTCACCCAGATGACCTTCGGCCTGTCCCGGGACGACGCCGAAGGCCTGTTCCTGCGGGACTACCTGGAACGGGGAATCCTCCGCTTCGACCCCTTCAACACGATCGACGTGGCCGGGGTGGGACGCCTGGTCCGGATCGCCGTCGAGGAGGGCCGCCGCGCCAATCCGGACCTCCAGGTGGGGGTCTGCGGGGAACACGGCGGGGACCCCGACTCGATCCGTTTCTTCCAGGAGGTGGGGATCGACTACGTGTCCTGTTCGCCGCCGCGGGTGCACGTGGCCCGCCTGGCAGCCGCCCAGACCGCCCTCGCCGCCCGCTCCGTCACCTCCGACTGACGAGGATCCGTTCCGCCGCCGTCCACGGGTCCAACAGACGACGTTCGACGGCCGACAGCAGCTCGTCGCCGTCGGGATGGTCGTCGATCCGGGCCACCAGGGCTTCGTGGAGCGCCCGACGGACCTCGGCTCGGAGGTTGCGGCGCCGACGGCGCTCCAGCTCGCCGTCGGCCTCGGCCGCCTCCCACCGATCCCACACCACGGAGAAGGCTTCCTCCACTCCCGTCCCGTCGACCGCCGACGTGGTGACGACGGGACGGTGGGCGCCTCCCAGCGCCAGCATCTCCTCCAGGTCGGCGACGGCGGCGTCTACGCCGGGCCGGTCGGCCTTGTTCACGACGTAGACGTCGCCCACCTCCAGCACACCCGCCTTGTTGGCCTGCACCGAGTCACCCCAGCCGGGGGTGACGACGACGACGACCAGGTCGGTGGCCGACGCCACCTCGACCTCCGCCTGGCCGACCCCGACCGTCTCGACGAAGACCACGTCGAAACCGGCGGCGTCGACGATGCTGACCGCACGGGGGGTGGTGGCCGCCAGTCCGCCGAGATGCCCCCGGTTCGACATGGAACGGATGAACACGCCCCGGTCGCCTGCGTGATCCTGCATCCTGATGCGATCCCCGAGGATCGCCCCGCCGGTGAACGGGCTGGACGGGTCGACGGCCACGACGGCGACGGAGCGGCCGTCGGCGCGGAGCCGGGCGATGAAGGCGTCGGTGAGGCTGCTCTTCCCGGCGCCGGGAGCTCCGGTGATCCCCACCACCCGGGCCCGGCCGGTGTGGGGAAAGAGCCGGGCCAACAGCACGTCCCAGCCCGCCACCCGATCCTCCACCCAGGACAACGCCCGGGCGACGGCCCGTCGTTCGCCGGCGACGACGCCGGCGGCCAGTTCCTCGGGGTCAGCGAACATGCGGGCCGCAGGGTAGGCCCGAACGACCGCAGAGGCCGATCAGGTCGCTTCGACGGCGACGACGCCGGGGACCCGGTCTTTGAGGATCCGTTCGATCCCGGCCTTCAGCGTCATCATCGACAGCGGACATCCGCCGCAGGCACCCACCATCTGCAGGTTCACCACCCCGTCCTCGACGCCCAACAGCACGATGTCGCCGCCGTCCATCTGGATGGCGGGCCGGATGTAGTCGAGGGTCTCTCGGAGTTTGGCGAGGTCGACGGAGCCGTCGCTCGGCACCGTGGCCGCCGTCTCGGCGGTGGCGTCGTCGCCTGTGGAGGACCGGATGCTGACGGTGGTGAGGCGTTCTGAGCTCATGCGCCTTCGATGCTAACGGGGCTGGTTCTCTGGGCAGAACCGCCCCGAAGAACCCGCTATTCCCCGCCGGGGACGACGACCACCGCTTCGAGGTCGGTACCGCGTGGAGATCGAGATCGGACTTCGACCAGCACCGGGCCGGAGACCGGGCCGGTCGCCCTGAGGATGCGATCCCAAGAGATCTCGACGATCCCCGGTGCCGTCACCTCCCATCCCGACAGCGACACCATCCGGGACGCGGTGACCACCCTCACCGACGTCTCCGCCCCCGCCCGGAGGTGCACCCTCACCGTCTCCGGGCCGGACGGCCCGACGACGACGTTCCCGCCGGAGAGGTCGGGGGGCAGACCCAGCCCGGGCGGCGGCACGACGAGGATGCCGGCCGGGTCGGCCCGGAACGTCCACGGTCCGAGCTCGTCGGCGACGAGCTCGGCCCCGTCCACCACCACCCTCACCGGACCTGCAGGTACTACGTCCACCTCGTCTTCGCCGATGGCGAGCCCCACTCGAACGGTGGCAGGTAGCCTCCCCCGGGTCGGCATCAGCCCGCCGTAGTAGTGGGCGAGGATCTGGGGGTAGTCGGCTCCCCGGACCGCCATCGCCTGGGCTCCGTACTGGCTCATCCCCACCAGATGCCCCCATCCTCGACCTTCGAAGACGAACACGGAGAAGGGTTCGAACCGTTCGGTCCCTTCGACCCATCGGTAGCGGGTCTCGGTGCTGATCGTGTACGACGGCGACATCACCGTCTGGGGGTAGCGTCGCCCGTCGGGGCGTCTCGCCGGCAGCACGTCGGGGAGCACCCGGGCTGCGGCCCGGTTGAGTCTCCCCCGGAGCTTCCACGTGCCGATCTCGGTGGTCTCGGCGTCGGAGACGATCTCGACCATCCACGGCCCTTCGCCGTCGGGGGTGACCCGTGTCCGCACCGTCCGCAGCTCCCCATGGAGGAGGTCCGCCTCGGTGAGCAGCGCCGCCATCTGGTCGGCGTCCAGCTCGAAACGCCAGGTGACGAAGGGGGAGGACTCCCCGGGCGAGTCCACCGCCTGGAGGTAGGGCACGGCGGTCCCGAAAACGTCGGCTGCGGCCCGGGTACGGCCGCCGCTGGTGGAGCTGTAGACGGCCATCGCCGGTTTGCCTCCGTAGAGGAGGATCTCCCCTGCCGTCCGTTCCACGGCGGCCCTCCACCGGTCGCCGTAGGGACCTTCCACCCCGCCGATACCGGCGTAGACCTGGCAGGCCGAGGTGGCACAGATGTCGTACCCGTATCGGCGTCCGTTCGCCGACCGGCCGCGCTCCAACGTCCAGGCGAGATAGGTACGGGCAGCGACCGCCTGGGCGGCGAGCGCCTCCTCCTCCCACGAGAACGGCACCTCGCGGATGCCCAGGAGGTAGTCGTCGACGGTGGTCTCTTCGACCACCGCCAGCCCCGTATCCCTCCCCGTGATCTCGATCACCCCCGGATACCGCCGTCCTCGGATCTCGACGACCGATTCGGGTTCGATCCGGACTTCGGAGGCGACGAAGGCCTCCGCAGACGTGTCCGTTGCGGCGACGGCCGGGACGGGGACCGCCACGAGCACCGCCGCCAGCGCCCCCACGGCCGCGATCTCACGCACGCCTGATCGCCGCTCCCAGGGACGCCAGCTTCCCCACATAGTCCTCGTATCCGCGGTCGATGTGCTCCACCGCCCCCACCCGGGTGATCCCTTCGGCCCGCAGACCTGCCAGCACCAACGCGGCGCCCGCCCGGATGTCGGTGGCGAGCACCGGCGCACCCGACAGCCGTTCGACGCCGCGGATCACGGCGTGCTGCCATTCGGTGGTGATGTCGGCACCCATCCGGGCCAGCTCGCCGACATAGCGGAAGCGGGCGTCGTAGAGGTTCTCGGTGACGACGGAGGTGCCGTCGGCGACGGAGAGCAACGCCACCATCTGGGGGTGCATGTCGGTGTGGAACCCGGGAAACGGGAGGGTGGCGAAGTCGACCGCCCGGGGACGGTCGGGTCCCCTCACCCGCAGCCATCCGTCGCCTCGGTCCACTTCGCATCCGGCTTCCGCCAGCTTTCGCAACTCCATCCGGAGATGTTCGGGGACGCACCCGGTGACGGTGACGTCGCCGCCGGTGATCGCCGCCGCCACGGCGAAGGTGCCTGCCTCGATCCGGTCGGGCACCACCGAACGTTCCACCGCATCCAGGGCGTCCACGCCCTGGATGCGGATGAGGGCGGTGCCTTCTCCGGTGATCTCGGCTCCCATCGTCCGCAGATGCCGGGCCTGGTCGACGATCTCGGGTTCCCGGGCGGCGTTGACGATGACGGTCTCGCCTTTGGCGAGTACCGCGGCCAGCATCAGGTTCTCGGTCGCCCCCACCGACGGGAACGGCAGCTCCACTTCGCATCCGCGCAGCCGCCCTTCGACCCGTCCGATGAGGACACCGTGCACCAGCTCGAAGTGGGCGCCCATACGTTCGAACCCTTCCAGGTGCCAGTCGATGGGACGTGCCCCCAGATCGTCGCCGCCGGGGAGGGGCACCCGGGCTTCGCCGACCCGTGCCAGCAGCGGACCCAACGCCACGATCGAGGCGCGCATCTGGCGGACCAGCTCGAGGGGTGCTTCGGGACGCAGCTCGGCGGGGACGACGAGGGTCAGCTCATGGCCGTCCCGTCGACACACCACCCCGAACCGGCTCAAGAGTTCGGCCATCAGCCGCACGTCGAGGATGTCGGGGACGTTGGACAGCCGGTGCAGACCGGGGGCGAGGAGGGTCGCCACCATCTCCTTCAAGACGGCGTTCTTCGCTCCGAGGACCCCGACGGTGCCCCGGAGACGCCGGCCTCCTTCGACGACGATCTCGGTCATGTGGCGCCGAGTGTACGGCTCCGGGAGTTCCCGATCACCGGTCCTGCCGGTACGCTGCCCGCCGACACGACCGAGGAGCCGACGTGCGCATCGCCTTGGGTGCCGACCATGCAGGATTCGAGATGAAGGGCGTCGTCGCCCGGCATCTCGCCGAGCAGGGGTTCACCGTCTTCGATCTGGGGACACATTCGGCCGACCCGGTGGACTACCCGGATTTCGCCGCGGCCGTCGCCCGGGCGGTGGCGGACGGACGGGCAGACCGCGGGATCGTCGTCTGCGGGTCGGGGGCGGGGGCGTCGATCGCCGCCAACAAGGTCCGTGGTGTCCGTGCGACGGTGGCCCACGACACGTACACGGCGCACCAGGGGGTCGAACACGACGACGTCAACGTCCTCGCCTTGGGGAGCCGAGTGATCGGCCCGGCACTGGCTCTGGAGCTCGTCGACGCCTTCCTCACCGCCCGGTTCAGCGGCGAGGAGCGCCATGTGCGACGCCTCGAGAAGGTGAAGGCCCTCGACGACGCCCGCTGACCCGGTCACCCGGCCGGGCTCGACCCCTGGGGACCGCCCAGGCCGGTGGCCTCCCCGGTCTTCGCCACCTGCCACACGGTGGGTAGCAGTTCGTTGGGGAGGCGGCCGGTGAAGCGCATCACGACCCGATTGTCGCCGTCGAGGATCAGCCAGAACGGGAACGACGCCACCCCGTACGCCTGGCCGGCGCTGTTCGATTCGTCGTCGAGGATGATCGGCGCCGGCCAGTTCTCGTCTTTGAGCCATTCCTGGGGTGGGAAGTTCGCCCTCGTCGGGTCGGTGGAGGTCGCCACCGCGTAGAGGTCGACGTCGGGATCGCCGCCGGTGGCCTCCAGCCAGTCGACGAGGTCGGGGACCTCAGCCTGGCAGAAGGGACACCAGTGGGCGAGGACGAGGACGACCTTGTTCCGCCCGTCCGGTCCGATGGTGACGACGTTGCCTTCGGGGTCGGTGCCGGTGACGGTGGGGGTCACCAGACCGGTGGCGACGTCGCTGGACGGGTCGACGAGGACGGGGAGCGGGTTGCCCTCCACGGTCACCTCACCGTAAGCGTCTTCGATGTTGGTGGGGACCTCGCTGGCGATCGAGGCGGCGATGGCGACGACCAGCGCCAGGCCGAGGACGACGGCGACTCCGATCAGCAGTCTGCGGTTCACGACGATCCTCTCGGTGACGGCGACGTTCGGAATGCTATGAGAACGGCCGAGATGAACAGAAATCCGGCGAACGCCATGAAGGGGATGGAGACGAAGCCGAACTCGTTGACGTATTTGGCCGTGCAGGGAACGCCCGCCGTGCACGCCCCGGTGTCGGCGCTGGGGAAGGTCTGGATGAAGTAGTGGTAGACGCTGATCGCCCCTCCGGTGATGGAGAGGGGCAGCACGTACGAGCGCAGCGCCGGGTCACGTCGGGCCGCACCGACGGCGAGGACGAAGACGAGGGGGTACATGGCGATCCGCTGGTACCAGCACAGCCGGCACGGTTCGAACCCGTACACCTCCGAGTAGGTGAGGCTGCCTGCCGTGGCCGTCGCCGCCACGATGAGGGCGAGCCATGGTGCGAGGTCGCCGAAACCGGCGGCGGCGAGACGCCGCCGCACGGGCGGCACGACCACCACGACCCCCGCCGCCAGCGCGAAGAGGGCGAGGAGGGCGACGAAACGGTTGTAGACGAAGACGGACACCGGTTACCGAAATCCTAGGCATCCCACGACGGCGGTCAGGTTCCGACAGGTGTCGGGAACCTTCGACGCCGCGACGGCGTCTATACGGGGAGAGTGAGACTTGGGGGCGGCCGGCGTGACGAAGTGGGCTCGGGTGGTCACGTTCCTGTTGGTGGTCTGGGCGTGTGCCCCTACCCCGATCACGGTGCCCGACGGTTTCCAGCTCGCATGCAGCCCCGACAGCGCGGTGCGTTTCCCGGCCACGTTCGTCCCCGGACCGCGGTTCACCGCGGACGAGTTCACCGTGACGACGGAACAGGGCCGGGCCCTCGCCGAGTTCTTCCGGGACGGCGACGACATCTCCCTCTACCGTGAAGCCGAAGGCTTCTCGGTGGTGTCCGACACCCTGGTCCTCGCCTACCGGGACCGTGTCCCGTCGGCCTTCTTCCTCCTCGAAGGCGACCGGATCCTCGAATGGGGGCCCTGTCGTCCAAGCCTGGTCGACGAGATGAGGTTCTCGGTTCGTTGGCGCCCCATCGGTCCCCTCGGACCCGACGTCTCCACCTTCCGGATCGAAGTGGACACGTCCCGCTGCATCACGCCCGAAGGGGAGAACGTCCCCGCCGAGGTGACCTCCGTCGAGGTGACCGAAGGCCGTGACGCCGTCACCGTCGTGGTGTGGTCCGTGGAGCCGCCCCGCGGGTCCTGTGTCCCCCTGCGGGGAGCCGTCACCACCATCGTCCGCCTCGACGAGCCCCTCGGCGACCGGGCTCTCCTCGACGGCGGCACGGTACCGCCGGCCAGCCCCGACGGCAGCCGCTGATCCCCCTTCGGGCCCCGGGTTAGCATCGCCCCCGCAGGAAAGGAGCCGCCGAACCGATGGCTGTGCAACCCAGACCGGATCTCCGGGTCGCCGCCAAGCTGTTCCGCGGGTTCGCCGATCCGACGAGGTTGGCGATCCTCGAGGCCCTCGCCGACGCCGGCGAACTGCGGGTGAAGGACATCGTGGAGCGCCTCGGCGGATCCCAATCGACCATCTCGGGCCATCTGAGCTGTCTCAAGGACTGCGGGTTGGTCCACGATCGGCATGAGGGCCGGCAGGTGTTCTACCGGATCTCCGCACCCGAGGTGGTGGAGGCGGTGCGTTCCGCCGAGAAGGTGCTCGCCGTCGCGGGCCACCGCATCGAGATCTGCCCGAACTACCGGAGCGACATGAACCCGTGATCCACCGATATCATCGGTCGATCTCGATGTAAGCTGGCGCGCCGTCGCCGCCGGCCGGGAGATCGCCTCGATGCAGAACCACGAAGACACCGAAGCGCACGAGGAGCTCTACCTCGGACCGTGGTGGCGGTTCCCGCCCCTCCGCAACGCCGCCCTGTCGGGAATCGTCCTGGCCGCCACCTACGTCCTCGAACGAACCGACGTCGTCCCCACCGGTGCCGCCGTCGCCCTCTACGTCCTCGCCGCGGTACTGGGCGCCTCGCACTGGGGTCCGGAAGCGGTCGAGTCGCTCAGGGAGCGGCGAATCGACATCGACGTGCTCATGGCCTCCGCCACCGTCGGCTCCGCCGTGCTGGGGCTGTGGGAGGAGGCCGCCTTCCTCGCCTTCCTGTATGGGGCTGCCGAAGGCCTCGAAGAGTTCACCTACGACCGCACCCGCGGCGCCATCCGGGCACTGCTCGATCTCGCCCCCAAGGAGGCGACGGTGATCACGCCCGACGGGGAGAAGGTGGTCCCCGCCGAAGCGCTCGCCGTGGGCGACGTCATGCTCGTGAAACCGGGAGAGAGCCTGGCGACCGACGGCACGATCAAGACCGGCCACACCAGCCTCGACGAAGCGGCGGTGACCGGTGAATCCGTCCCCGTCGAGAAAGGCCCCGGAGACGACGTGTACGCCGGGACGGTGAACCTCACCGGCGCCATCGAGGTCGTGGTGAGCCGGACCTTCGCCGACAACACCCTGTCCCAGATCATCCACCTGGTCGAACAGGCCCAGGAGGCGAAGACCCCCACCCAGCGCCTCATCGACCGGTTCGGACGCGTCTACAGCCCCGCCGTGCTGGCCGGGAGCGTCTTCCTCGCCGTCGTCCCGCCCCTGTTCGGCGGGGACCCGTCGGAATGGTTCCGGCGGGCCGTAACCCTGGCCGTGGCCGGCGCACCCTGCGCCCTGGTCATGTCCACCCCGGTGGCCGTCGCCGCAGCCGTCGGTTCGGCCGGAAAGCAGGGGGTGCTGATCAAAGGCGGCGTCCACCTCGAAAACCTGGGCAGGGTCGAGGTGGTGGCGATGGACAAGACCGGCACCCTGACCCGAGGCACCCCCCAGGTGACCGACGTCGTCCCCCTCACCGAACTCGATACGGCCGAGCTGCTCCAGGTGGCCGCGGCGGTCGAGTCCCTCTCCGAGCACCCCCTCGGTCAGGCGATCGTGCGCCGGGCCCGCGCCGACGGCGTCGAGGTCACGAGGCCGACCTCCTTCCAGGCCCTCACCGGCGGCGGCGCCAAGGCCCGGATCGGTGAACAGGAGATGTACGTCGGGAGCGTACGGCTCTTCGACGAGCTGGGCGCCGAGCTCGACGACGCCGAGCCGCTGGTCGAACGCCTCCAAGGCGAAGGCAAGACGGTGGTCCTCGTCGGGACACCCGGTGCCGTGGCCGGGGTCATCGCCCTCCAAGACGAGTTCCGTCCCGAAGCTCCCGAAGCCCTCACCGCGCTCCACCGGATCGGGATCCGCACCGTCGTCATGCTCACCGGCGACAACCGCCGCACCGCCGCCGCCATCGCCCGACGCCTCGGGATCGACGACGTCCGGGCCGAGCTGAAACCCGCCGACAAGAGCCGAGCCGTCACCGAGCTCCAAGAGACTTTGGGCCCGACGGCGATGGTGGGCGACGGGATCAACGACGCACCGGCCCTCGCCACCGCCACGGTGGGGATCGCCATGGGCACCGTCGGCACCGACGCCGCCATCGAAGCCGCCGACGTGGCCCTCATGGGCGACGACCTCCGGCGGGTGCCCTACGCGGTGTCCCTGGGACGCCAGACCCGCCACATCAGCCGCCAGAACGTCGCGTTCTCGATCCTGATCCTGGTGGTGCTGGTCCCGTCGGCGGTGTTGGGATGGATCAGCGTCGCCGGCGCCGTCCTCACCCACGAGGTCTCCGAGATCATCGCCGTCTTCAACGGCCTGCGGGCTCGGCGCCCCCGGACGGACTGACCCGAGCCGGTCAGACAGCGTCCATCAGTTCGCGACAGCGGGCAGGCGAGGGAAACGACATCTGTGTCCCTGGCCGGGTGACGCTCTCGGTCGCGCAGCGGACCCCCAACCGAACCGCACGCTCCTCACCGAGTCCGACCGCCAGCCCGAAGGCGAAGGCTCCGACGAACGCATCACCCGCGCCGGTCGTGTCGACTGCCTCCACCGTGTCGGCGGGATGGCGAACCACGGCCCCTGCCGACGTCACCAGCGCCGCCCCGTCGGCACCCAAGGTGACCACCAGGCGGACACCGGCCTCCCGGGCGTAGGAGATCATGGCTTCGTCGGTCGGTTCGGACCCGGCGAGGAGACGGAACTCCCCTTCGTTCGGCACCAACCACTCGGTCCCTTCGAGCAGCGCCGCCTCCAGCGGGGCGGCCGGAGCCGGGTTGAGGACGGTGACGGCACCCCGCTCCCGGGCGGCGCCGAACGCCGCCGCGGTGACCGCCTGGGGGATCTCGAGCTGGCCGAGCACCACCGCCACCGGGTCGAGATCGTCGACGGCCTCCACCGCTTGTTCAGCGGTCATCGCATGGTTGGCACCCGGCACGATCACGATCCGGTTCGTCCCGTCCGGTTCCACCCAGATGGGCGCGACCCCCGACGGGCCCGGCACCCGCCGGACGTGGGTCGTGTCGATGCCGTACGAGGCGAAGTTCTCGAGGGTCATGTCCCCGTAGGCGTCGTCGCCCAGGCAGTTGACCATGGCGACGTCCGCCCCCAAGAGCCTGGCCATCACCGCCTGGTTCGCTCCTTTGCCACCGAACCCCATCTGGAACCGCTCCCCCACCAGGGTCTCCCCGGCGGCCGGGATCCGAGGGGTGTAGGCGATCAGGTCGATCATCGTCGAGCCGACGACGACGATCCGCGGCGAAGGACGCACAGTCAGCCCTCCCGTTGAAGACGGCGAGCCGAGACAGTAGCCCCGACGGGATTCGAACCCGCGTTACCGGCTTGAAAGGCCGGCGTCCTAGACCGCTGGACGACGGGGCCGGGCATACGGACGGTATGTGCGTCCCGGCATGCTACCCCGAATGTGACACCGTCCTGTCTCCCCTTCGGCCGGCCCGCCCGGGTCCCCCTCCCCACGACGGCGCCCGCCTTCCGCCTGCCCCGGTCTCGGGGCCACGGCGACCGGCGCCGGCGCCGTCACCGAAGGGTGTCGTCCGATCCCGACGCGAGCCGCCTCCGAGCCTCCTGCAGCCGGGCGAGGGTCCGGTCCCGACCGAGGGCGGCGAGACTCTCGAACAGCGGCGGGCTCACCGACGAGCCGGTCACCGCCACCCTGATGGGCTGCAGGCCTTTGCGGGCACCGACCTCCAGATCCGCCAGCATGGCCCGCAACGCCGCTTCGATCGACTCCGAATCCCACGGGTCGACCGCCTCCAGCCTCCGGGCCGCCTCTTCCAGCACCTGCTCGGCACCGGGTTTCATGACCTTCGACCACGACCGCTCGTCGTAGCCGATCTCGTCTTCGAAGAGGAACCGCACCTGGTCCACCACTTCGGAGAGCACCTTCACCCGTTCTTGGACGAGGGCGGCGACCTCACAGAACCTGGCCCATTCGTCGGCGGTGAGCCCGCGGGTCAGCCCTCGCTCCAGGAACGGCCGGGCTCGGGCGGCGAACTCGTCGGTGGTGAGCCGGGTGCGGATGTACTCGCCGTTCATCCAGTCGAGTTTGTCCCGGTCGAAGATCGCCGGGTTCTTCGACACCGAAGACAGCTCGAAGGCCTCGACCGCGGCCTGGCGCGAGAAGATCGTCGTCTCCGCATCCAGGGACCAGCCCAACAGCGCCAGGTAGTTGAACATCGCCTCCGGGAGGTACCCGGCCTCCCGGTAGGAACGCAGCGCCGTGTCGCCGTGGCGCTTGGACAGCTTCTTTCCGTCGGGGCCGAACAGGAGGGGCAGGTGGGCGTAGGTGGCGGGGACCGCCCCCATCGCCCGGGCCAACAGGATGTGTTTGGGGGTGGACGACAGCAGGTCTTCTCCCCGGACGACGTGGCTGATCTCGTAGTCGACGTCGTCGACGGTCGACGCGAGGTGGTAGGTGGGGGTGCCGTCCGACCGGAGGATCACGAAGTCGTCGACGACTTCGGGGCTGAAGGTCATCTCGCCACGGACGACGTCGTCGAAGGTGACCGGCGCGTCTTGGGGTACGGAGAAACGGATGACACCCGAGGTCGCTTCACGGTCGGGCCGACGGATGTAGAACCCGGGGTGCTTGCCTTCCTTCTGGGCGCGGCGCCGAAGCTCGTCGAGCTCCTCGGGGCTTCGATCGTCGAGGTAGGCCCGTCCGGTGGCGACGAGGTCCTCGGCCACCTGCCGGTAGCGGTCGAAACGGTCCGACTGGCGGTAGCTGCCGTGGGGACCACCGACGCCGACGCCTTCGTCCCAGTCGAGCCCGAGCCAGCGAAGACCGTCGAGGATGTCCCGTTCGAACTCGGGATCGGAACGGGCCACGTCGGTGTCGTCGATCCGCAGGATGAAGGTGCCGCCTTCGTGACGGGCGAACAGCCAGTTGAACAGCGCCGCCCGGGCGTTGCCGACGTGGAGGTAGCCGGTCGGCGACGGGGCGATCCGGACCCGGACGCTCATGCCGCCACCACCCGGTTCTGCAGGGTCCCGATCCCGTCCACCTCCACCTCCATGAGGTCACCCGGCTGCACCGGCCCCACCCCCGACGGGGTCCCGGTCAGCAGCACGTCGCCGGGGAGCAGCGTCATGATCTGGGTGACGAACTCGATCAGTTCGGCCACACCGAAGATCATGTCCGCGGTGAAGCCGGCCTGACGAACCTCGCCGTTGACCCGACAGATCACCGCCAGCCGCTCCAGGGGGTCGAGTTCGGTCTCGATGGCCGGGCCGAGGGGACAGAAGGTGTCGAAACTCTTGGCTCGTCCGAAACACCCCCGGTCTCGACGTTGGAGGTCCCGGGCGGTGACGTCGTTGGCGGCGGTGTACCCGAACACGTACTGGGAGGCGTCTTCTGCTTTGACGTGTCGGGCGACCTTCCCGATCACCACCGCCAGCTCCGCCTCGTGGTGGACCTCCTTCGAGACGGCCGGGTAGACGACCGGGCGGTCCGGACCGACCACCGCCGTCGCCGGTTTGAGGAAGATCAGCGGCTCCGGCGGCACCTCGTTGCCGAGCTCTTCGGCATGTTCGACGTAGTTGCGTCCGACACAGACCACCTTCGACGGGAGGACCGGGGCCAGGAGCTGCACCCGATCCCACGGGACCAGCGTCTCGGTGGGTTCCCACGCCACGAAGGGGCTGCCCCGATAGGGCGTCACCCCTTCGGCCTCCGCCAGCCCGTACGCGATGTCGTCCCCCGTCTTGAACCGGACGATCTTCATCGCAGTCTCACTGCCGTTCGAGCACGTAGCGGATCCGTTCCGGGGTCTCCACCAACAGCTCCGGGTCCACCTCCGCCAGGACCGTCGCGCCCGGAGGTTTCTCGTGGGCGGCTTCCTCCAGCCAGCGGCGTCGCCGTTCGACGAGCCGGGGGGAGTCCGAGCCGTAGCCGAGCAACGCCAACGCCGCCTCCCGGTCCTCCGGGGTGGGAGCACGGCCGAAATGTGAGGCGCGGGCGATCATCAGGGCTGCGACGACCTCCTCCAGCTCGGGGCGGTCTTCGGGGAGGCCTTCTTCTCGGATCACCCGGTACGCCCACCCGGCGTCCGGCCCGGGATGCCCAAACAGGGGCCCGTCGGGCTGTTCCTCGGGGGAGGTGACGACACCGGGCCGGGTCGGCCGCCAGCGGCGGGGTGGGTCCGGCTGCGGTTCGGGCCGTGGACGGTCGGCGACGCTCGGCTCGAGGTTGGGTTCCTGGCCCATCGACCCTCCTAGACGTACTCCAGCCAGTGACGGTACGCGGCGAGCTTCCCGGTGACGGTGTCGGCGAACAGCTCTTGGGCTCGACGGGTGACCGGACCGGGCTCCCCTTTGCCGATGGTGCGGTCGTCCACCTCCCTGATCGGCGTCACCTCGGCGGCGGTGCCGGTGAAGAACACCTCGTCGGCCCCCAACAGGTCTCCGCGGGTGATCGAACGTTCCCGGACTTCGATGCCGTCGTCGCCGAGCAGTTTCGTCACCGACGCCCGGGTGATGCCGTCGAGGATCCCGGCGCCGACCGGTGGGGTGGAGACGACGCCGTCGCGGACCACGAAGATGTTCTCACCGGACCCTTCGGAGACGATGCCGTCCTCGGTGAGCATCACCGCCTCGTCGTATCCGGTCCGCAGGGCCTCCTGTTTGGCGAGGATCGAGTTGAGGTACTGGCCGGTCCCTTTGGCGACGGGCACGAAACTCGACTGGGAGATCCGCCGCCACGACGAGATCCGGACGCGGATACCGTGACGTACCCCTTCGTCACCGAGGTATGCGCCCCAGCGCCAGGCGGCGACAACGGTCTGCACTTCGCAGGGTGACGGGTCGAGAGCCATGCCGCCGTACCCGTAGAACACGATGGGACGGATGTAGGCCGACTCCAGTTCGTTGACCCGCACGACCTCCTTGCAGGCCGCTACGAGGGCGTCGACGGAATGGGTCATCGGGATGCCGTAGGCACCGGCGGATCGGTGCAGGCGCTCGATGTGGTCGGTGAGACGGAAGACGGCGGTTCCTTCGGGCGTCTCGTAGGCCCTGATCCCCTCGAACACCCCCGACCCGTAGTGGAGGGCGTGGGAGAGGACGTGGACTTTGGCGTCGGCCCAGGGGACCATCTCGCCGTCCATCCAGATGTAGCTCGCGGCGTCCATGGCGCCAGGCTAGCCAGCGACGGACCAGGCCCGGCCCACAGACACCGTCAACGGTCCGCAGCGACCCGGCAGTCCTCGCATACGCCCCGGAAGATGACCTGGGCCTCGTCGATCTCACCGACCGCTACGTCGGGACGCAGACACGGTTTGTGGCCTTCCATGCAGGGGACGTCGATGATCGTCCCGCAGCGTCGACACACGAAGTGGTGGTGCCAGACGTCGGCGATCTCGTAGACGGCCCGGCCCGGTCCGTGGTCGGCGACCATCACCAGGCCCGCAGCCACCACGTCGCCGAGCACCTTGTAGACGGTCCCCCGGGTGAGGGGCATGCCCCGGCGACGGAGCGCCTCCACCACGTCGTCGGCGGAGCAGTGGCCCTGCTGACCGTCGAGGGTCTCGAGCACCAGGAGGCGAGGACGCGTCACCCGGAGGCCCGCGGCACGTAGCCGGCCCTCCCAGGTGTCTCGTTCGATGTCGGTGCGGCTTGCCACCACCGGTCTTCCGTCTCCTCGCCGTCGCTCGGTCGCGCCCCAATCCCCCGACTCAGGTTAGAGGGCGGCGGCGAATGTCAACGATTTCGTCGGCCCGAGACGGGTCACGAAACCAGGTGGGTCCGGTGCCATGCGAGGATCGCCTCGAACCGTTCGAGGCGGTGCCGGGGCTTGCCCGACCGGCTCAGCTCATGACCTTCGTCGGGGAACCGGATCATCTCGACCTCGGTTCCGTTGCGAACCAACGCAGTGAAAAGCTGTTCGGCCTGTTCGATCGGGCACCGGAAGTCGTTCTCGGAGTGGACGATGAGGGTGGGTGTGGTGATCCGGTGGGCGACCGACAGCGGCGACTTCTCCCACCACCGTTCCCAGCCGTCCGGATACCCCACCTGCAGGTAGTGGTCTGGGAAGGTCGTCCCGATGTCGGCCGTACCGGCGAAGGAGGGGAACGACAGCAGCGCCCGTTCCACCACCGCCGAGGAGAACCGCCCTTCGTGGGCGATCAGCCAGGCGGTGAGGAACCCCCCATACGACCCTCCCATCACCCCGATGCGTTCCGGGTCGAGCCGGGGGAACCGTTCGAGGGCTTCGTCGATCACCCGGTCGACGTCGTCCCGGTCGACCTGTCCCCAGCCGTCCCCCACCACGGCCCGGAGGAAGTCCTCACCCCGTCCGCTCGAACCCCGGGGGTTGCAGGCAACCACCCCGAAGCCTGCGCCGGCGTAGACCTGGAACTCGTCGAAGAAGCCGAACCCGTATTGGGAGGCGGGGCCGCCGTGGATGTTGACGAGAACCGGGACCCGGTCGTCGCCGGGTGGGAGGCACACCCAGGCGTCGATGTCGACCCCGTCGGAGACCACCCGGAAATGTTCCGGTCGGACGAAGTCCACGCCTCCGGTACCGAACGAGGTGAGCGGGGTCTCCGCCCCGTCGATCCGGTACAGCTCCCCCGGCATGGTCGCCTCGGAGATGGTCGCCACCGTCACGCCTTCACGGTGGTCGAACCCGGTGACGACCCGTTCGCCGTCGACGACCAGGTCGGTCGTCCCGTCGGGTCGTACACGGATCAGGCCGAACCGCCCGGCGTCTTCCAGTCCGGTGTAGGCGACGTCTCCGTCCCATTCGACCCTCGGTGGGCCAGCAGCCAGAGAGATGAGGCTCCGGTCGAGATGGCCGGTGAGGTTGGTCCAGTCGTCGCCGTCCCGCCGCCACAGGCCGTGCAGCCGGGGCCAGTCGCTGGTGCCGGTACCGACGAGGTGGAGCACCCCGTCGGGTCGGTAGGTGGGGAGCGCCCAATAGGCGCGGGGGGCGACTTCGGTGGCACCGCCACCGTCGACGGGGACCTCCCACACCTGGGTTCCGGAGGCGATCTGGCGTTCGTCCCGGTCGGACAGGTAGGCGAGGCGGGTCCCGTCCGGTGACCAGGCGAAGGCTTCGACGTGGAACGGGCCCGGTGTCAGGTCGACGGGTTCCTCCTCGCCCTCGGGGTCGACGATCCAAAGGTGGGCGAGCCGGTCGTGCAGCCATCCCTGGTTGTCGAACCGGTACCGGTGACGGACGATCCGTCTGGGTCGGCGTCTCCGCTCGTCGTCGTCGAGGTCTTCCCATCCGGGCGCCCAGCTGACGGCGATCACCGCCAAGCGGGTGCCGTCGGGGGACCATTCGACCTGTCTGACTCCGAGGTCGAAGGACGTCACCGTCTCCGGCTCCCCGCCGTCGGATGCCATGACCGCCACCTGGGCACCCTGGTCGTCGGCGGCTTTGCGGAGGAAGGCCAGTCGGGTGCCGTCCGGCGCCCAGCGCGGCGACGTGTCGCCGGGGCCTGCGGTGAACCTGCGGACGGCGTCACCGTCCCACAGGTGGATCGAACGGTGATAGCGGTCGGCTTCGAACTCCATCCGTGAGACGACGAACGCCACCCGGTGTCCGTCGGGATGTAGACGGGGGTCGGAAGGGATACGGAGGCGTTCCAGGTCGGCCGGCTGCACTCGGTGGCTCCTTTCGTCCGGGCGAATGTAGTGAACCTCCCCGGCCTTCTCCTACCCTCCGACGGATGCGCCGTTTCGTCGCCTCCTGGTTCGGGACCGGGCTGGTGCTCCGCCGGCTCCGCGGGTCCGATGCCGGGTCGGGCACCCTGGGTTCGGTGGCCGCCTTTGCCGTGGCCCTCGCCGTCGGCGTCGCCGGCTGGCAGGCCCAGCTCGCCGCCGCCGTCGTGGTCGCGGCCGTCTCGGTGTGGGCGTCCCGCCCCTTCGCCACCGAACATGCCGACCCCGGATGGGTGGTTGTGGACGAGGCGGCGGGAACCTTCGTCGCCACGGTGGGGCTGGCATGGCCGGCGGCGATCGTCGCCTGGACGGTGTTCCGGGTCGCCGACATCGACAAACGCCATTTCCCCGGGGTCGCCTCCGCCGAGCGGCTGCCCGGGGGTTGGGGCGTCACCGCCGACGACCTGATGGCGGGCCTCTACGGGCTGGCCGCGGGCTGGATCGTTCAGGCGCTCGTCGGCTGAGGAGCCTCGAGCAGCCACGCCTGGTCCCGCCATCGGGGGAAAGACGGCATCTGGTCGAGTTGGAACGATCTAGGCTGAGCATGAGAGGGCCGGCGACCTCACGTCCGGCCCCCTCCCCCGAACCTTCCCACCGCCGATGTTCCTCCAGCCCCGGCCACCGATGCTGACGACCCTCCTCGCGTTCGTGGTGGCCTGTGCGGGCACATCGGCGATCCCGACGCCGTCGCCCGTCTCGCCGTCACCGACACCGGCTTCGGTCACGACCCGACCGGCCGGCGTCGAGGCGCTCCTGCCGCCACCACTGGACCAGCGGCCGTTCGGCGCGGAGGACCCTCCCACCTTCGCCGAATACGAACGGGCCGTCCTGGCCACCGTGTCGTGCATCGAACAGCTGGGGTTCCAGGTGGTGGGTCCGTACCTCAACTCCCAGTCCGAGAACTTCTGGGCCCCGATCCCCGGGATCCCGGCCGATCGGTCGTACGTGTACGCCGTCGCCGACGGCCCCTCCTCGGCCGGGGTCGGTCTTACGTCCGACCGCGCCGCCGATCTGTGCGCAGAACGCTTCCTCGACCCTGTGGAGCCGTTCTATGTGGCGAGCGTGAGCGAGGCCGACATCCAGGCCTGGTATGAGGAGTTCCGGCGATGCCTCATGGACCGCGGCTATCCAGATGCGGCCGAGTTGAGCGGCCCGGAGCTCTACGAACGGGACGACTGGCCCGTGGGTTGCCTTCCCTGAGCCTTCAAGGCAGCTCGATGAACACCGCCGATTCGACCCCGTCGAGGGACCGGAGCTCGTCCACCTGGTCGAGGGTGAGGGGCTGGTCGAGGTTGAGCCCCATCATCGCCGCCTCCCCGGTGACCCGGGAACGGCCCACCACCATGTTGGCGATGTTGATCTGGAGGTTCCCGAGCAGGGTCCCCACCCGTCCGATCACGCCGGGGACGTCGGCGTTGCGGATCAGCAGCAGATAGCGGGAGAACGGCAGCTCCACCTCGTGGGCGAGGATCTCGACGAGCATCGGGCCTTTCCGTCCCAACGTTCCCGCCAACACCACCTCCTCCCCCGCCACTTCGCCCGACACCCGAAGCTGGGAGACGTATTCGATGCTCTCCTCGGACGATTCGAGTTCGACACGGATCCCGCGGGCTTCGGCGATCGACGGGGCGTTGACGTAGGACACCGGCTCTTCGGAGCCGCCCTCCAACGCCCCTTTGAGCAGCGCCAGCTTGAGGGGCCGCACCGGATTCCCGGCGAGTCGTCCTTCCGCCCGCAAGGTGAGCACCTGGGGGAGACCCCTGGCGAAGGCGGCGAACACCCGACCGAGATGTTCCGCCACCGGCAGGTAGGCGCGGACTTCGTCGGGGACGTCGGGACCGAGGTCGATGTTGACCGCTGACATGACCAGTTCGCCGGCCAGGGCCGCCTTCACCGCCTCGGCGACGTGGATCCCCGCCTTGTCCTGGGCTTCGGCCGTCGACGCCCCCAGGTGGGGGGTGAGGACGACCTGGGGGAACTCGAAGAGGGGGCTGTCGGTGAGGGGCTCGTTGGCGAACACGTCGAGGGCGGCACCGGCCACCCGCCCCGAACGGATCGCCTCCGCCAACGCCTCCTCGTCGACGATGCCGCCTCGAGAAGCGTTCACGATCCGAACACCCGGCTTGACCTTGGCGAAGGTCTCGGCACCGAACAGCCCTTCGGTGTCGGTCGTCTTGGGGAGGTGGATGGTGATGAAGTCGGCTTCGGCGAGGAGCCGGTCGAAGTCGGTCAGTTCGACCCCGAGACGGCGGGCTCGTTCCTCACCCACGTACGGGTCGTAGGCGACGAGCCGCATCCCGAAGGCGAGGGCTCGTTGGGCGACCAGGGTGCCGATACGCCCCAACCCCACCACCCCGAGGGTCTTGCCGTGCAGCTCCACCCCTTTGAAGCTCTTGCGGTCCCAGATCCCGGCCCGCAACGTGGCATCGGCACGAGGGATGTTGCGGGCTTGGGCCAACATGAGGGCGATGGTGTGCTCGGCGGCGGAGATGGTGTTGGCATGGGGGGCGTTGACGACGAGGACGCCCCGTTCGGTGGCGGCGTCCAGGTCGATGTTGTCCACCCCGATCCCTGCACGTCCGATCACCCGCAGACGTGGGGCCGACTCGATCATCTCCCGGTCGACCTTGGTGGCGCTGCGGACGATGAGCGCGTCCGCCTCCTGGAGGAGTCCGACCAGTTCCTCCCGTGCCGCGCCGACGGCCTGCACCACCTCGCAGGACTCCTCCAACGTGGCGACCCCCGGTTCGGCGATGGGTTCGGCGACGACGACTCTCGGTTTCATGCCTGTTTGACGACGCTCATCATCCTGATTGTGCCGCGCCCGGACGGTTCGAGCCAAGACCGCCGACCCGGCACCGTGGGTTCGGGTCCCGGGAACGTGGACCGATGTCGCTCCGAGCCGATACCCTGGAGGCGAGGAGGAACCACGACATGACCTGGGACTTGAAATCGATCGTCGTCGCCGTCGACGGCTCCGACCAGAGCATCCGTGCTGCGCAGCGGGGTGTGGATCTGGCGAGGATGTCGGGCGCCAAGGTGACCGTCGTCACCGTCGTCCGGACCCCGGAGGGTTGGTGGGGCATCGACGGGGAGCCTCCCACCCCTGAAGCGCTGGCCGCCGCCCTCGCCGAAGGGCAGCGGCGAGTGCTCGCCCGGGTGATGGAACAGCTCGACACCGACGGCGTCGAAGTGGAGACCGACGAAGAGCTGGGCGACCCGGCGACGATGATCATCGCCGTGTGCGAGGATCGCCAGGCCGACCTGGTGGTCGTCGGCCGCCGCGGCGCCGGCCTCGTGGAGCGTCTCATCATCGGTTCGGTGGCCGACCGCCTCGCCCACGACGCCCCCTGCCCGGTGATGATCGTCCCCTGATGGGCTGGGTCTTCGACGAAGACACCGACCTCGTCCCGACGGGGGCGGGGACGTGGACGGTGGACGTCTCGGACCGCTGGAACATCGGGCCCACCCCCAACGGCGGGTTCCTCATGACCTTGCTGATCCGCGCCGCAGCCGAGATGTCTCCGCAGCCCGACCCGTTGTCGGTGACCGCCCACTACCTGGGGAGGACCGACCCGGGCCCGGTGTCGATCCGGGCCGCCCTGGTGAAACCGGGGAGGAACTTCTCCACGGTGGAGGCGTCGCTCTTCCAGGGGGACCGGGAGCGTGTGCGCATGCTCGGCACCTTCGGGGATCTCGGCCGCCAGCGGGGACCGACACGGATCGTGGCGACCCGACCCGAGCTGGGACCGGACGAGGGACTGGTACGCAACGACACCGACTCTTCGGTCGTGAAGATCGCCGACCGCTTCGACCTGCTGCTGCCGCCCGAACAGGCGGCGGGGGTCCTCGGCACCCCCACCGGCAACGCCCGAGTGACCGGCAAGGTGCGGTTCTCCGACGGTCGCCCCCCGGATCTGGTGTCCTTGGCGTTGTTCGCCGACGCCTTCCCCCCGACGGTCTTCCAGCTCGGGCACTACACGTGGATCCCGACGATCGAACTGACCGTCCATTTCCGGGCCAAACCCGCACCCGGGTGGCTGTGGTGCGACTTCCGCACCCGGTTCCTCATCGACGGGCTGATGGAGGAGGACGGCGAGATCTGGGACGAGACGGGACGCCCCGTCGCCCTCTCTCGCCAGCTCGCCCGCGTGCCCGCCTGATCCGCCATACTGTCGGCGTGGGCGAGACGTTCTACGACTCGCAGGACCGCCGCGACGATCCGGATCGGGTCGCCAGCCGTCTCGACGCCCTCTCCATGCCCCTGGCCGAACGGGTGATCCGTCGCGCCATCGAGCTCGCCGCCGACACCCCCCGCTCCTCGACGCTGCGGCAACGGCTCCTCGCCCCCGACCAGGGGTCGAAACGGACGGTCGTCGACGGGAATCCCCGACAGGTGGCCCTCGCCGTCGACCGGTGGATGACCCGGCACGAAGGGATGCGTCCCCGGGCCCGGGACCGGTTCGGGACGACGTACGAGAAGGACCCGAACATCTTCACCTCCCTTCGGATGGGGTTGAAGCTGGGGCGGGGCACCGGCAGCCTCCGCGACCCGGGTTCGGTGACCGTTCGCCAGACCGACGTCGCCGAAGGGGTCCAACTCGTCGAACTGGAGGCCGACACCGCCATCGTCTCGAAGGTGGCCGCAGGGGTCGGGGGAGGTCTCGCGGTGGCCGGGCTGGTGGCGGGGGTGTTCTCCGCCCTGCAGCCGGGCGGCTCCGACGTGGCCCAGTTCGTCGCCCCTGCCCTCCCGGCACCGGCGGTGGGGGCGGGGACCACCGTCGCCATCGCCAAAGGGTGGCTGCACGCCATCGGCTCGGTGGTGGAACGGGCGATCGACGGGATCCGGTCTCCCGAACTGTGGAGGTGAGATCCTCCCCTCCCGCGGGCTGCACTCCCCGCATCCACGTGGCGGGTTTCACGAACACAATCGTGGACCGGTATCCGTCCACCACGTCCGGACGGGCGGCGGCGACGACGGCGCCTCGACGAAGAGCCGAGCTACGGGCACCACCGGCGAGACCGTCACCGGGGAAGGATCGCCACATCGATCGATGGCGAACGTCGGTTCGTATCAGATCTCTCCACAGAGACGACAACCAGGCAGTGGCGATCGTTGGCGATCCTGCATCCGTGGCAGATGTGGACGCATCCCACCGGCATCGGCCACCCCGCGACCGTCCCCGGCCCTCCTCAACGCAGCGCCGGGACGACCTCCCGGGCGAAGCGTTCCAGGCCCGAGGTGTCGTAGGCGGCCTCGGCGAAGTAGACGATGGCGTAGCCGAGTCCGGCGTCTGCCCACGGCCGGAGCCTGTGGACGAGTTGTTCGGGGGTGCCTGCCATCTGGCGGAACATCGCCTCGATCTGCGCCAGCCGGTCCCCCTCCACGAAGGGCCGGTAGTGGTCGACGATCCAGGCGATCCGGTCCTCCACCGCCGCCTCGGACTCCTCGCAGACGACGTTGAAGTTGGAGGAGCGAACGATCCGGTCGAAGTCGGTGCCCACCTCCCGGCAGTGTCGGGCCAGCACCTCGGATTTACGCCGGAACTCCTCCAGGGTCGCCCCGAAGTTGGTGTAGTCGGCGTACCGGGCCGCCACCCGCAGCGTGAGCTGCTCTCCCCCACCGGCCACCCAGACGGGGATGTGGGGCTCCTGGATCGGCTTCGGCCGGCAGATCGCCCCGCCGAGGGTGTAGTGGCGGCCTTCGAAGCGGACTTCGTCTTCGGTCCACATCCTCTTCATGATCTGGACGGTCTCGTCCAGCATCCCGATCCGGACCGAAGGTCGGGGGAACTCGTACCCATAGCCGACGTATTCGTGTTCGTACCACCCCGCCCCGATCCCCATCTCCAACCTCCCACCGGAGATGACGTCGATGTCGGCGGCGACCTTCGCCAGGTAGGCGGGAGGCCGGTAGGCGGCGCAGGTGCACATCTGGCCGAGCCGCACCGTGTCGGTGGCGACGGCCAGAGCCGCCATGAGGGTCCAGGCCTCGTAGGTGACCTCCTGGGTGGGGACGGGGACGGTGTGGAAATGGTCGTAGACCCACAGAGACTCGTAGCCGGCCGACTCGATCGTCCGGGCGACGGTGGTCACCGTGTCCCACTGGTCGGCCACCGGAATCCCGACCAGGTCGAGCCGCCAGCCTTGGGGAACGAAACATCCGAAACGCATGCCTTCGACGGTAGCGGCTCTCGTCCGGTGACCCATCGTCCGCGACGCCGCCCCGACGGAATCTTCGCTGCGCCGAGACGAGCCGCTCCGGTACCCTCCCGGGCCCATGCCCGTGGCCGTGGTCGTCCCCGTCAAATCCTTCTCCCTCGCCAAGGGGAGGCTGGCCGACGTGTTCTCGGCCGAGGTCCGGGCGTCGGTCGGTCGGGCGCTGGCCGACCGGGTGGTGACCGTCGTCGCCGAAGCGGGAGCGGAGCCGCTGGTCGTCGGCGGAGACGAAGGGGTGCTCGGCTGGGCTCGGGATCGTGGGATCCGGGCGACCGTCGCCCCTCCAGGGCTGGACGCCGCCGCCGGGATGGTCACCACCCTCACGGCGGGACGCCCCTGGGCGGTACTCCACGCCGATCTGCCGCTGCTCTCCGCCGCAGACCTCGTCCCCGCCTTCGATGTCGTCGCCGGCGGCGGCTACGTGCTGGCCCCCTCCTCCGACGGCGGGACGGCTCTCCTCGGCGGCCACGGAACCGTCGCCTTCTCCTACGGCCCGGCCAGCTTCCACCGCCATCTGGCCGCCCTCGCCGACCGGGACCCCCTCGTGCTGGTCCGCACCGGCCTCCTCCTCGACCTCGACTCGCCCGCCGACCTCACCGCCGCGCTCCGCCACCCCCGGGGTCGATGGTTGGCCGAGTTCCTCCCCTAGCCTTCCGTCTCCCATGACCAACCTGTACGCCGACGTCCGCCGAGACGACCCGACCCTGCCCACGCCGTCCCGGGCCCTCACCATCGGAGCCCACCCCGACGACGCCGAATTCGGTGCGGGAGGCACCCTGGCACGATGGGCCCGTCAGGGCTGCGAAGTGTCGATGCTGGTGGTGACCGACGGGTCGAAAGGCACCTGGGATCCCGACCTCGACCCCGCCGCACTCGTCCGGCGGCGACGCATCGAACAGCACGAGGCCGCCCGCACCCTCGGAGCGACCGGCGAGGTCGTGATGCTCGACCACATCGACGGCGAGCTGGAGAACACCTTGGCGCTGCGGGAAGAGTTGTGCGGATGGATCCGCCGGCTCCGCCCCGACGTTGTCCTCACCCACGACCCTTGGCGGCGGTACATGCTCCACCCCGACCACCGGGCGGCCGGGATGGCGGCGGTGGACGCCGTCGTCGCCGCCCGGGACCATCTGTTCTTCCCCCACCAGCTCACGGACGGGATCCGAAAGCATCGACCCGACGCGCTCTTGTTGTGGTCGGCCGACGAACCGGATCATTGGGAGGACATCACCGACACCTTCGACACGAAGATCGAGGCGCTGCTCTGTCATTCCACCCAGGGCCAGACGACGATGGGCGACGCCCACGACGATCCCGACGCTCGGGAGGCGTTCGTCCGGCGGATCCGGGAATGGGCGGCCCGGACGGGCGACCCCGCCGGGCTGGCGTTGGCGGAGAGCTTCAAACTGGTCCGCCCCTGACCCGCCGTCGGCGGACGCCGGGACGTCCGCGGCGCCGAGGCCCCTTCGAGCCCACCGCCCGCCTACGATCGGACCGATGCGGTTCGACCCTTCGGTCCTCGTCCCCGACCCCGAGCACCGACGGATCATCCTCGACATCTTGGGTGCCGCACTCGAAGCGGTCGACCCGGGTCGGGCCGTCGCCGGCCGGCTCCGCCTCGCCGACGGCCGTCTCCTCGTCGACGGCGACGGACTCGCCGTTCCCGGCCGAGTCGACATCCTCGCCATCGGCAAGGCCGCCCCGGCGATGGCCCGGGCGGCCGCCGCGGTCCTCGGGCCACACACGGCCAGGGTCCTCGTCATCTCCGACCACACGGAGGACGTCCCCGCCGGGGGCCGCCTGATCGTCGCCGACCATCCCTACCCGGGGGACCGCAGCCTGGCCGCCGGGGAAGCGGCCCTGGCGTTCGCCGCCGACGTCGCCCCGTCCGACCGCCTGCTCGTCCTCGTCTCAGGAGGCGGGTCGGCCCTGGTCGAACGGCCCGCCGACGACCTCACCCTCCACGACCTCGCCGCCACCCATCGGGCGCTCATGGATCGGGGCGTCCCCATCCACGACCTCAACCTCGTCCGCCGTCACCTCTCCCGGGTGAAGAACGGTGGCATCGCCCGGGCCCACGGGCGTCCCCTCGTCACCCTCCTCATCTCCGACGTCGTCGACGGCCCATCCTCCGATATCGCCTCCGGCCCGACCCTGGCCGACGGCACCACCCCGGCCGACGCCCTCGCCGTCGTCGAACGCAGCGAAGCCGCCGTCCCCGAGGAGGTGGTCGCCTACCTGGCCTCCGCTCCGCCTCCGGAACCCGTGGACCCGGGTCCGTGGCGGGTCGTCGCCGACGGGACCCGGGCGGCAGAGGCCGCCGCCGCCCGGGCACGGGAGCTCGAACTGGAGGCGACCGTCGCCACCACCAGCCTCCGGGGTGAGGCCCGCGTCGAAGGGCCCCGGGTCTGCCGGGACCCGGCCCCGGGGGTCACCGTGTTCGCCGGCGAAACCACCGTGCACGTCGTCGGAGACGGTGTTGGCGGACGCAACCAGGAGGCCGCACTGGCGGCGGCCGTCGAGCTCGAAGGCTCGTCGACGATCTTCGCCGCCTTCGGCACCGACGGCGTCGACGGGCCGACCGACGCCGCCGGGGCGATCGTCGACGGGGCCACCGTCGCCCGGGGCCGGGACGCCGGACTCGACCCGCTCCGGTGCCTCGCCCGCAACGACTCCCACCGGTTCCTGCGAGCGTCCGGTGACCTCCTGGTGACCGGCCCCACCGGAACCAACGTCGGCGACCTGTGGCTGGTGTGGCACCCCGATTGAGGTCGTAAGCTCTCGGTCATGGACCTCTCCCCCGCCCTTCGCTGGCGACCACCGTCGGACTGGCTCCGGGTCACCGTGATCGAATCCCACACCGGCGGCGAACCGTTCCGGGTCGTCGTGGACGGCCTCCCCGACATCCCCGGAGACACGGTCCTCGAGCGCCGCCGCTACGCCACGGAGCACCTCGACACCCTGCGCAGGGCACTGATGTGGGAACCGCGCGGCCACGCCGACATGTACGGAGGCTGGCTCGGGCCCCCCACCGGGCACGGAAGCGACCTGTCCGTCCTGTTCTGCCACAACGAAGGGTTCTCGACGATGTGCGGCCACGGGATCATCGCCCTCGCCAAAGTGGTCTTCGACACCGGCATCGTGGCGGGCCACGACGGAGAGAACGTCCTGCGTGTCGACACCCCGGCCGGGACGGTGACCGCCACGGCGACCATCACCGAAGGAGTGTGCACCGCCGTCCGGTTCCGCAACGTCGGCTCCTTCGCCGTCGACCTGGACGCCTCCGTCACTCTCCCCGGCCTCGGGGAGCTCCGCTACGACCTGGCCTTCGGCGGGGCGTTCTACGCCTACGTGGACGCCCAGGAGGCGGGGGTGGACCTCGGCGACGTCGCCGAGCTGGTCGCCAAGGGACGGGCCATCAAACAGGCGATCGCCGGATCCAGACCCATCGTCCATCCGACCGAGCCGGACCTGGGGTTCCTGTACGGGGTGATCTTCACCGGCCACCCCGAGGATCCCACCCGCCACAGCCGCAACGTCTGCGTCTTCGCCGACGGTGAGGTGGACCGCTCGCCCACCGGCACCGGGGTGAGCGGCCGCCTGGCCCTCCTCCACGCCCGAGGCGAGCTCGACGTCGGAACCCCGATCGCCGTCGAAAGCATCGTGGGAAGCGTCTTCGTGGGGACGGTCGTCGGCACCTGCCGGGTCGGCGACGTCGAGGCGGTGATCCCCGAGATCGCCGGCACCGCTCACATCGTGGGACGCTCCGAGCTGTGGATCGATCCCTCCGACCCCCTCAACCCCGGGTTCCTGTTGCGCTGACCGGCCCGCTCCGCCGGCGTCGACGCCGGGTCACACCCGAATCGGCCCTCGCCGCAGCACCCTGAGCCGACCCTCCACCACCTCCACCACCGTCGACGACTGCCCTCCCGGAGACCGGCCGGGCAGGTAGACGGCCACACCATCGCCGAACAGCTCGCGGGCGGCGACGTCGTCGAGCACCGGATCCTCCCCGGACCGGTTGGCGCTGGTCACCGCCAGCGGCCCAGCGGCCTCCAGCAGCTCCCGGCACCGGGGATGGTCGGGCACCCGCACCCCCACCGTGCCCGCGTTCGGGTCCCCGAACTCGCGGGGCACGCCGGGGCGGCGGGGACAGACCAACGTGAGGGCACCCGGCCAGTACCGGACCGCCAGGTCCCTCGCCGCGTCCGGCAGCATCACCAGCTCCTCGGCCTGGGCGACGTCGGCGACCAGGATCGGCAGGGGACGGTCGGCGGGCCTTCCCTTCAGCTCGAACACCTTCGTCACCGCCCCACGGTCGGTCGGATCGACCGCCAGGCCGTACACGGTGTCGGTGGGGACCCCCACCACCTCGCCGGCCTCGAGTGCCCGCACGGCGTCGTCCAACCTGCTCATCGCCGCAACACCAGGAACCGTTCCCGACCGGCGTAGTCGAACCGGACCTCCGCCTTCCAGCCGGCCCCGGCCGCCCGAGTCTGCAGGGCCGCCCCCTGGGTCTCGCCGATCTCGAAGATCGCCACCCCTCTCGGGCTCAGCCACCCGTCGAGCCCGTCGACCAGCCTCTCCAAGAGCTCGGTGCCGCGGGGCCCTGCCACCAGGGCCCGACGTGGTTCCCGCTTCACGTCCACCGCGAGGCCGTCCCAGTCGCCGGCGGCGACGTACGGCGGGTTGGAGACGAGGAGGTCCACGCTCCGGGCCAGGGACCCACACAGCGCGTCGTAGAGGTCGCCCCGGCGAAGCTGCACCTCGACCCCGAGCCGCCTCACGTTGAGCTCCGCCACCTCCAGGGCCGGAGCCGACACGTCGGTGGCGACGACCCGGGCAGCGGGAAACGACCGGGCGAGGGCCACGGCCAGCGCTCCGCTCCCCGTCCCGATGTCGACGATCACCCGAGGGTCTGCCGCCTCGGCCACCGCCAACTCCCAGAGCTGTTCGGTCTCGGGCCGCGGCACCAAGACCCTGTCGTCCACCACCAGCTCGAAGGGGCCGAACGGTGCGGTCCCTTCGAGGTACTGGAGGGGGGTGCCGGCGAGCCGCCGGGACTCCAGTTCCCGCACGCGGCTCACCTGCGGGCCCGTCAGTTCACGGTCGGGATCGAGACGGGTCACGACCACCCCGAGCACGGCACCGACGAGACGCTTCGCCTCGTGGCGGGGCAGCCGGGACCGGACCACCAACTCTCGAACCTTCATGCCTGCATCGTGCCAGAACTCAAGAACCAACGGCGACTGCCGACCGGTGACCCCATGGAGGCCAAACCGCGCGTCCTCGTCGCCGACGACGCCCCGACCGTCACCCTCCTCGTGGAACGAGGCTTGGAGGCGAACGGATGGGATGTCGTCGTCACCAACGACGGATACGAAGCCTTCCAGCTCGGCCTGGACGGCGACTTCGACCTGGCCTTCGTCGACCATCTGATGCCGTCGATGCTCGGCGCCGAGATCGTCACACGCTGGCAGGAAGCCGACGTCGACACGCCCGTCGTCATGCTCAGCGGCATGGACGACGACGAAACGATCGCCGACTGCCTGGCGGCCGGGGCCGTCGACTTCATGCGGAAACCCTTCAACATCCGCGAGCTGGTCATGCGGGCCCGCCTCCACGCCCGCCGCAGCCCCGCGGTCGCTTGATCGGCCGCCTCGACGGCCGACGGGATCCTCCGACCCGGCGTCGGGATTCGACATGCATGCCCAACCCCATCCTGAGGTCCGCCCATGAACTGGGCCGAGGCCCTGGCGTGGATCACCGGGGCGAGTGCGATCACGCTCTCGATCGTCGCGTTCGTCGTCAAGGTGATCCACCATTTCGTCCTGCGCCGGAGAGGGCTTCGGCGCGCCCTCTACGTGCATGCCGTCGGGGAGATCATCGCCCACGGCGCCATCCCCTGGGAGAAGGTCTCCGGATGGACTCGGGATCCGGTGTTCCGTGAGGTCGTCTTCGAATACGTCGGCACCGTCGGCGGGAAAGAACGCACCCATCTCAACGACCTCATCGACGTTCTCGGCCTGCGGGAGTTCCTCGTACGCGACACCCGCTCGATCTGGACCCGGAAACGACTCCGGGCAGTCGCCCAGCTCGCCCACCTGGCCGAACCGGCCCTCGAACTCCTCTTCGTGGAACGTCTCCGCGACCGGGTCCCCGAAGTTCGCCTCCACGCCGCCAAAGGACTGGCCCGTTGCGGAAACCCTGACGTGGTGCCCCGACTCCTCGATATGACCGAGACCGAGTCCCCCTGGATGGTCGCTCGACTCAGCGACATCCTCGTCGCCTTCGGATCCGACGCCGTGCCCTACATCGTCGACTGGGTCCGCGAGGCCCCGCCGCAAGGTCACCGGCCCGAAGCCTTGGAGACGGCCGCTCGCACCCTCGGCGGGATCGGCGACCGGTCGGCCTGCCCCGTCCTGGTGGAACTGTTGGACGCCTCCGACCCCATGGTGAGGACCGCCGCTGCCGGGGCCCTGGGCCGGGCTGGCACCCCCGACGCCGTCGAACCCCTCATCGACGCGCTGCGACACGACGACGACTGGCGGGTACGGGCCAAAGCCGCCTCCTCCCTCGGCGAGCTCTCCGACCCCCGGGCAACCGGGCCTCTCGCTGAAGCCCTACGGGATCCGGCGTGGCGGGTACGCCAGGACGCCGCGGCGGCGCTGGTCTCGGTACCCAACGGGATCCACGCCCTCATCGAAGCCGTCACCGGCACCGACCCCTTCGCCCGGGACGCCGCCCTGTACCAGCTCGGCATCTCCGGAGTCATCGACCGGGCTCGTCGACGCATCGAATCCGGGGAAGACGCCGAAGACGACCGGTACCTCCTCCGGGTCGTCGCCGCGACCGAACCGCCGACGGAGGCGAAGGCGTCATGATCTTCGGATTCATCACCGTCGCCGTCCTCCTCTACGTGATCGCCATCGAGGTGCAGCTCCTGGCCGTCGGGCTCCTCTCCCTCCGACAGCTCCGCCACGACCGCTACCTGGCCCGATACGGGGGCCTCGACGAGATGCTGTACTCCGACACCACCCCACCCGTCTCGATCATCGTGCCCGCCTACAACGAAGAAGCGGGCATCGTCGAAGCCGTCAGGTCGATGACGATGCTGCGGTATCCACGTTTCGAAGTGGTCGTCGTCAACGACGGCAGCAAAGACGACACCCTCGGAGTGCTCGTCGACGCCTTCCGGCTCATCGAAGTGACCGTCCCCTACCGGCGCGACCTCGAAACCGAACCCATCCGGGGCATCTACCGTTCCACCCTGCCGCTCCCCGTCACCGTCGTCGACAAACACAACGGCGGCAAGACCGACGCCTTGAACGCCGGCGTCAACGTCGCCCGCTACCCCTACGTGATGCTCACCGACGCCGATGTGGTCCTCGACGGCGAGAGCCTGCTCCGGGCGATGCGTCACGTCGTCGAAGATCGGGAACGTACCGTCGCCGTCGGCGGGAACATCCGCCCGATCAACGGCTGTGTCGTCAACCGGGGACGGGTGGTGGAGACCCACCTTCCGAAACGAGCCCTCGAACGGGTCCAGGTGCTCGAATACATCCGGTCCTTCATCGCGGCCCGGCCCGGATGGTCGCGCCTCGGTGCCCTCGTCCTCGTCTCCGGCGCCTTCGGCATCTACCGCCGGGACGCCCTCGCCGAAGTCGGTGGCTTCCGGAAAGGCCACCTCGGCGAAGACCTCGACCTCACCATGCGGCTCCACCGGCTGATGAGGGAGAAGCGTCGGCCCTACCGGATCGTCTTCGCCGCCGACGCGATCGCCTGGACCGAGGTCCCCACCACCCGGAAGGTGCTGCGAACCCAGCGGATCCGGTGGCACAAGGGCCTGCGGATGGTGGTGCGGGACTTCCGCGACGTCCTGTTCAACCCCCGCTACGGCACGTTGGGGATGCTCGGATGGCCCGCCTACGTCGCCTTCGAGTTCGTCGCTCCCCTGGTGGAGTTCGTCGGATGGCTGGTCATCCCCGTCGCCTGGCTCACCGGCTATCTCGACCTCTCCGTCGCCGTTCCCCTCGCCGTCGCCGCCTTCTTCCTCGGCGCCATCAACTCTCTCATCGCCCTCTTCTTCGACGAGGCCTACGGCTATTTCACCTCACCCCTGGAAGCGGTGAGGCTCCTGTGGCTCACCTACCTGGAGAACCTGGGGCTTCGCCAGCAAACCGTCGTGTGGCGGGTACTGGCCATGTTGGGGCCGACGGCGTCGTCGTGGGGCGACATGCAGCGGCGGGGCGTGAACAACCTGGCGTCGTGAGGGTTCACGCCTCTCCGGCGAGACGCCGGGCCTGATCTTCGGCAGCGAGGGCCTCGACGAAGGGGTCGAGGTCACCGTCGAGGACCTGGTCGAGACGTCGGATCGTCAACCCGATCCGATGGTCGGTCACCCGGTTCTCCCGAAAGTTGTAGGTCCGGATCTTCTCGGCCCGTTCACCGGTCCCCACCTGCGCCCGCCGCTCACCCGCCTGTTCGGCGTGACGGCGTTCCTGTTCGAGCTGGAACAGCCGGGCACGGAGGATACGGAACGCCTTCTCCCGATTCTGGAGCTGGCTCTTCTCGTCCTGGCAGGTGACGACCAGACCCGTGGGCAGGTGGGTGAGCCGCACCGCCGAATCGGTGGTGTTCACCGACTGCCCGCCCGGACCCGACGAGCGGAACACGTCGACCCGCACGTCGCCGGGGTCGATCTCGACCTCGACCTCCTCGGCCTCCGGCAGCACCGCCACCGTCGCCGTCGACGTGTGGATCCGGCCCTGGGATTCCGTCTTCGGCACACGCTGGACACGGTGGACCCCGGCCTCGTACTTGAAGCGGGAATACGCGCCCCTCCCGTGGACCGCCACCGTCACCTTCGAGTAGCCACCCGTCTCGCTGGGCGCCGCCTCCATCGGCTCCACCTCCAGCCCGTGACGTTCCGCGTAGCGTTCGTACATCCGCAGCAGGTCCCCCGCCCACAACGCCGCCTCGTCGCCACCGGCGGCAGCCCGGATCTCGAGGATGACGTCCTTCGAGTCGTTCGGGTCCCGTGGTGCCAGCGCCGCCTGGAGCTCGGCCTCGAGGGCGTCGGCCTCCGCCTTCTTCTCCTCCGCCAGCCGGGACAGGTCTCCGGCGAGGGCCGGGTCGGCGGCGGCCAGCTCGAGGGCTTCACGCCGGTCGATGTCGGCCCGTCTCCACGCTTCGTACAGGTCGACGATCTCCTTCAGCTCGGCGTGGCGTCGTCCCAGGTCGGCCAGACGGGCCGGGTCCTCCGCCGCCGCCTCCGCCATCTCCTTCTCCACCTCCTCGAGGCGGGCGACCAGCTCGTCGAGGCGGGCGATCAGCCGCTCGTCCATCAGCGGGCCCGGGCAGCGACGGCGGCCTCGGGGAGGGGTCCACGGCGTTCGATCTCGGCCACCTGGTCCTCGTCGAGGGCCGACAGCAGGCTCGTCACCGCCACTTCGATCATGTCCGGCTCGGGGACACCGGTGGTGAGCCGCTGCAGCCACAGACCGGGCGCCGCCAAGAACCTGCCCAGCCGGTCCGATTGGCGGGTCCCCGAGAACTTCAACAGCTCGTAGGCGAGTCCGGCGATCACCGGGATGAGGACGATCCGGCTGACGACGAGCATCACCCAGCCGGGCCGTCCCAGCAGGGAGAACACGAGGATCGAGAAGACCACGACGATCAGCAGGAAGCTCGTCCCGCACCGGGGATGTTCGGGCCGGTAGCGCCGCACCGACTCCACCGAGAGCGGCTCCCCGGCCTCGAAGGCGTGGATGGCCATGTGCTCGGCGCCGTGGTACTGGAAGACCCGTCTGATCTCTTCGGAACGGCCGATCGCCCAGATGTAGCCGACGAAGAGGGCCAGCCTCACCAGGCCTTCGATCCCGTTGAACACCAGCGTCGACTCCCCGGCGGCGACCCGGGCGACGGCGGCCGGGATCAGGATGAACAGCCCGGCGAACAGCACGAGGGCGATGGTCATCGACCCGGCGATCTGACGGCCGGTCAGTGGCTCTTCGTCTTCGTCCGCCGCCTTCTGGGCCGACCAGGACAGGGCCCGGAAGCCGAGGGCGAGGGACTCGCCCAACACCAGCATCCCCCGGATGAACGGCACCCGGGCGAGACGCGACCGGGAGCTGAGGCGCGGAAGCGGATGCCGGACGGCCTCGATGGACCCGCCAGGTCGCCTCACGGCCACCGCCCAGGCGTTCGGCGCCCGCATCATCACCCCTTCGATGACCGCCTGGCCGCCGACGGAGAACGCGGCGTCGTCAGCGGCCATGGACACTCGTCGTGTTCGGGGCCGGTGGACGTCGACGGGACCGAGGGAACGCCTCGGAGACGGGGATCGCCGAGCTCACTCCGCGTCGGGCGTCTCGCCCGTCTCCTGAGAGGCTTTCTGGGCTCGTTTCGACTTCGGGACCGACCCGCCGTAGCGCTTCTGGAAGCGTTCGACCCGGCCGCCCGAGTCGACCAGCTTCTGTTTGCCCGTGTAGAAGGGATGGCACTCGTTGCACAGTTCCACGTGCAGCTCACCGGGCTTGGTGGACCGAGTGACGAAGGTGTTGCCGCACGAGCAGACCACCGTCGTCTCGTCGTAGGTCGGATGGATCTCGGTTCTCACGTTCTCTCCTTCAGACCCTCAACTCGTGCTCTTGGCCACCTCGGCCAGGAACTCGGCGTTGGACTTGGTGTTCTTCAGCCGGTCGATGAGCAGCTCGAGGGCCGCACCCGGCTCCAACGACAAGAGGACCCGGCGCAGCTTCCAGACCTGTTGCAGCTCCTGTCGGTCGAACAGCAACTCTTCCCGGCGTGTTCCCGAGGCCTCGATGTCGATGGCAGGGTAGATGCGTTTGTCGGCGAGGCGGCGGTCGAGGCGCAGCTCCATGTTGCCGGTGCCTTTGAACTCTTCGAAGATGACCTCGTCCATCTTCGAGCCCGTCTCGACGAGGGCCGTCCCGAGGATCGTGAGGCTGCCGCCCTCCTCGATGTTCCGGGCGGCACCGAAGAACCGTTTCGGCGGGTACAGCGCCGTCGAGTCCACACCGCCGGACAGGATCCTGCCCGACGCCGGGGTCGCCAGGTTGTGGGCCCGGGCCAGGCGGGTGATCGAATCGAGGAGGATCACCACGTCGGCGCCCATCTCCACCAGCCGTTTCGCCCGTTCGATGGCCAGTTCGGAGACCTGGGTGTGCTCCTCGGCCGGACGGTCGAACGTCGAGTAGATCGTCTCACCCTTCACCGAACGCTGCATGTCGGTGACCTCTTCGGGACGTTCGTCCACCAGCACCACCATCAGGTAGCACTCGGGGTTGTTGGCGGTGATCGCCTGGGCGATCTCCTTCAGGACCGTCGTCTTGCCCGCCTTCGGGGGTGACACGATCAGCCCCCGCTGGCCTTTGCCGATGGGAGCGATCAGGTCGATGATCCTGGTGAGCACACCGTTGGGTTTGCCTTCGACTTCGAGTCGCAGCCGCTCGTCGGGAAACAGCGGGGTGAGCTTCTCGAACCGGGGACGTTTCAACGCCTCCTCGGTGCTCATCCCGTTCACCGAGTCGATGCGGATCAGGGCGGGGAACTTCTCCTGGGAGCGGGGCGGACGGATCGGCCCCGACACGAGGTCGCCTTTGCGCAGTCCGAACTTGCGAACCTGGCCCGCGGAGACGTAGACGTCCTTTTCGCCGGGGAGATACCCGGTGACCCGAAGGAACCCGTAGCCCTCGGGGAGGATGTCGAGGAGACCTTCGCGGACCTCCAGCTCCCCCTCGGGGATGAACTCTTGGTTGCCGCCGCCGCGGCCCCGACGCCGTTTCCGCCGCCCACCCCCTTGACCTTGGCGGTCCCCGCCTTGACGCTGTTCGCCCTGCTGACGCTCCTGGGTGGAGGCCTCGCCACCGTCGGCCGCGCCCTCGGCTGCCTCCTCGGATCCCTCGCCGGACGACGTCGCCTCCTCCGACTGGCCTCCGTCCTGCTGCTGGTCGGTCGACGACGTATCGGCCCCGTCGGAACGGGGGGTGGCGGCCGGGAGTTCGATCGTCTCCGCGGCGCCGTCACCGTCGACGGACGGCGCCGCGCCGGACTCCATGATCGCCGAGATGAGTTTGGCTTTCTGGAGACCTTCGGTCTCGATACCGACCGCCTCTGCGATGGCCCTGAGCTCGCCGATCGACTTGGCTTGGAGTTGGGCTCTGGTGCTCATGTGTGGGTGTGCCCCCGGTCTCGTTGGACGGGCTCTGCTGAACTACGAGCTGTCCCACGCCCGCACCGGGTGGTGGGGCGGCCTCCGGTCGTGGCCATACGAACGCATGGAGACCGAGAGGTGGGTGAACGACTGCGCCCCGGGTGTGGGACTGCGATCTTGGACGGGATTGTAGCGCCTCCGCGGCGTCTGCCAAGCGAAGCCCACACCGACGTCGCCGCCGCGGTCACCCGCTTGGGGCGGCAACCCGTCGCAGCAGACCGAGGAGACGCCCGGGGTCGGCGGGGATCGTGGTGACCCGCTCCGCCCGTTCGTACAGGTCGGCGAGGTCCGCCGGGAGCTCCGGGCGCTCCCCGGTCGCCTCCTCCACCACATCCGGGAACTTGGCAGGGTGGGCGGTGGCCACGGTGAGGAGGGGGACGTCGGGATCCCCGTGGCGGCGACCCACCTCCCATCCGACGGCGGTGTGCGGATCGAACACCACCGCCATCTGGCGATACGCCCGAGCCATCGCCTCGGAGATCCCGGCGTCGTCGATCCACCCGGCCCGGAACCGGCGGCGAAGGGTCGCGTGGTGCTCGGGGTCGAGGCGGAGCGAACCGGACGCCCGGAACGTCGCCATCGTGCGGTCCACCCGCGTTCCGTCCCGACCGAAGAGCTCGAACAGGTACCGCTCGAGGTTCGAGGGGATCTGGATGTCCATGGCAGGTGCCGGTGTCGGATGGACGGGCCCGACACGCAGGGTGCCCGTCGTGATGAGCTGCGCCAGACCGTGGTTCCGGTTGTTGGCCACCACCAACGCGCCCAGGCGGGCGCCCATCGACGCTGCCCCATGGGCGGCGTAGACGTTGCCGAAGTTGCCGGTAGGGACCGCGACGGTCGGTGCCGGGTCCTCGGCGAGGAGGGCGCCCGCCCAGGCGTAGTAGACCGTCTGGGCGGCCACCCTGGCCCAGTTGATCGAGTTGACCGCCCCCAAGCCGAGTTCTTCCCGTGCCTCGGCATCGGAGAACATCGCCTTCACGAGGGCCTGGCAGTCGTCGAAGGTCCCCTCCACCGCCACCGCGTGGACGTTCGGCGAGGTCACCGTGGTCATCTGGCGGCGCTGCACCTCCGACACCCGCCCCTCCGGATACAGGATGACGATGTCGATCGCCTCCCGGTCACGGCAGGCTTCGATCGCGGCCGAGCCGGTGTCCCCGGAGGTGGCCCCCAACACCAGCATCCGCCGCCCCCGCGCGGTGAGGACCCGGTCGAACATGCGCCCCACGAGCTGGAGGGCGTAGTCCTTGAACGAGAGCGTCGGCCCCCAGAACAGCTCGAGGAGCCGGGTACCGTCGGGCAGCGTACGTAACGGCGCGACCTCGGGATGGCGGAACGAACCGTAGGCGTCCCGCACCAGCCCCTCGAGGTCATCGGCGAGCACCGAACCTTCGACGAAGGGCTCGAGCACCCCGACCGCCGCCGCTGCGTATCCGCGGGCAGGGTCGACGGGTGCCAGACGAGGCCAGCGTTCCGGCAGGTAGAGGCCGCCGTCGGGGGCGAGTCCCTGCAGCAGGGCGTCGTCGAACGTCACCGGGGGTGCGTGCCCCCTCGTGGAGACGTAGCGCATCACGGCTCGTCGGTCACGACCCGGACCGTCGCCGCCACCTGACGGACAACGTCGAGGTGGCGCAGCGCATCGGTCGCCGCCCGATGGTTCGACTCGGGAGCGTCGTGGGTGACGAGGAGCAGCGTGGCGGCGTCCCCCCGCCCCTCCTGCCACACCGACATGATGCTCACCCGATGCTCCCCGAAGACCCCGGCGATCTGGGCGAGGACCCCGGGGGCGTCCACCACCTCCAGCCGCAGGTACCACTTGGTCTCCACGTCGGCGAAGTCGAGGACCGTTCCCGGACCGAAGCGGATCCGCGGGGCGACCTGGGCGGCGGCGAGGAGCTCACGGGCGGCCTCGATGACATCCCCCAGCACGGCGGTGGCGGTAGGCCCGCCTCCCGCCCCCGGGCCCATGAACAACAGCTCGCCGATGTCGGGACCTTCGATGAACACGGCGTTGGCGGCGCCCCGGACACCCGACAGGGGGTGGTCCAGCGGCACGAACGCGGGATGAACCCGTGCCACGACGCCGTCGCCGGTGTCTTCGGCGACGGCGAGGAGCTTCACCCGGTATCCGAGCTGGCGGGCGTACACCAGATCCGCCGCGTCCAGCCCTTCGATCCCTTCGACGAAGACCCGGTCGGGACCGACCCAGACTCCGAAGGCGAGCCCGGCGAGGATCGCCGCCTTCGCCCCGGCGTCGGCCCCCGAGACGTCGGCGGTGGGGTCGGCTTCGGCGTACCCGAGTCGCTGGGCTTCGGCGACGGCCGCCTCGTAGGACCATCCTTCGGACTCCATGGCGGTGAGGATGAAGTTGGTGGTGCCGTTGACGATCCCCAACACCCTCCTGATCCGCTCCCCCGACAGCGACTCCGACAACGGGCGGATGAGGGGGATCCCGCCGCCGACGGCGGCTTCGAACAGGAGCGACACCCCCTTCGAGGCGGCCCGGGTGAACAGGGTGGGGCCTTCGGCGGCGACCATCTCCTTGTTGGCGGTGACGACGGGTTTTCCCAGGTCGAGGGCGGCCAACACGAGACCCAAGGCCGGTTCGAGCCCCCCCATCACTTCGACGACGAGGTCGACCGACGGGTCGGCGACGACGTCTTCGGGCCGGTCGGTGGCGTAGGAGGCCGGGAACACGCGGGGCAAGGACAGGTCGCGTACGGCGACACGCACGAGCTCGAGGTCGATCCCCGATTTGGCGGCGATGACCTCACGGTCCTCCAGCAGCTTCCGGGCGAGGGTTCCTCCGACCGTGCCGCCGCCGAGGATGCCGATTCCGACACGCATACGTCCGTCCACGAGGCTCGATGCTACCGCCGACGGCGGTACCCTCCGTCACCCATGGCAGGTCCACTCCCCCGATACCTCCTCCCCGACAACGCCGAGATCGTCGACGGGCGGCTTCACGTCGGCGGATGTGACGTCGGCGAACTGGCCGACGAATACGGCACGCCGCTGTTCGTGTACGACGAGCAACACCTGCGGGCTCGGTGCCGGGAGGCGGTGGCGGCGTTCCCCGACGGCGTCGCCTATGCGACGAAGGCGTTCCTGTGCAGGGCGATGGCGCGCCTCGCCTTCGACGAAGGGATGTCCCTCGACGTCGCCACCGGCGGGGAGCTGGCGGTGGCGCTCGCCGCCGGGGTCTCGGCGGATCGCCTCGTGTTCCACGGCAACGACAAGTCCGAGAAGGAACTCGCCGAAGCCCTCGACGCCGGGGTCGGCCGCATCGTCGTGGACTCCTTCGACGAGATGGACCGCATCGAACGTCTCGTCGCTTCTGGCCTGCCCGCCCCCGACGTGCTGGTTCGGATCACCCCGGGGGTGGAGGCCCACACCCACGAGTTCGTACGGACGGGACAGGACGACACCAAGTTCGGGTTCACCGTCTCCGCCGGGCTCGCCGACGAAGCCGTCCGACGGGCCGCGAAGTCGCCCGCCATGCGCCTGCGGGGTGTGCACGCCCACATCGGCAGCCAGGTGTTCCGGCTCGACTCCTTCGTCGAAGCGGCCCGGATCGTGGCACGGATGGCGGCTCCGTACCGTCCCGAGGAGCTGTCCTTGGGAGGAGGCCTCGGAGTTCCCTACGTCGAAGGTGAGACCGCCCCCAGCATCACCGAATGGGCCGAGGCCCTCCTCGGGGCCTGCCGGGAAGAGGGGGTGGAGGCGCGCGTCACCGCCGAACCCGGGAGGGCGATCACCGCCGCTGCCGCCGTCACCGTCTATCGGGTCGGTGTGATCAAAGAGATCCCGGGGATCCGCACCTACGTGGCGGTCGACGGGGGCATGTCCGACAACCCCCGTCCGGTCCTCTACGGGTCGGGATACGAGACGTTCCGTCCCACCACCACCGACGCCCCCCGACCCCGCAGGGTGCGGGTGGTGGGCAAACACTGCGAATCCGGTGACGTGCTCGTCCCCGATGCCTGGGTCCCCGACGACCTGGCGGTCGGGGACCTGTTGGCCACGCCCGTCACCGGGGCCTACGGCCACTCGATGGGCTCCAACTACAACAAGGTGCTGCGGCCGCCGGTGCTGTTCTGCCGGGACGGCGACGCCCGGGTCGTGGTGCGCCGGGAGACCTACGAGGATCTGCTGCGCCTCGACGTCGGCTGATCGCCCTCGTCTCGAACCACGGCGCACCGACGCCGCTCACGGGCCTTCCGAGACAGGCGAGAACCTCCATGGAGGTCACCCGATCCCGGCGCCACGCTCCGCCGACACCCCTGCGAGGGTTTCTCCTTCGGCTCCGACCCGATAGAGTCACCCCTTCCACCGAAGGGAGGTGCCATGACCGCCAAGACCGATGCCGTCCTCAACGCCCCCTTCGGTTCGGTATTCGCCCCGGTGATGGCGATCACCCGGTGGAGCGGCGACCGCTTCGACGACCCTTCGGTCGAACCCCTTCGACCCCTCGAACTGCATCCGGGAGCCCACGTGCTCCACTACGCAAGCTCGATCTTCGAAGGTTTGAAGGCGCATCGCGGCCCCGAAGGCCAGACACGGCTGTTCCGCCTCGACCGTCACGTCGACCGGATGCGTCGCTCGGCCGAGCTGCTGTGCCTTCCCCCGCCTCCGGCGGAGCTGCTCACGGCGATGATCGCCGAGACGGCGGCGGCCAACCGGAACGAGGTGCCCGACCCGCCGGGAAGCCTCTATCTGCGGCCCGCCATGATCGGCACCCAAGCCGACGTCGGCGCCGCTGCCAAACCGCCCGACGAGGGTCTGCTCTACGTGGTCGCCTGCCCGGTGGGTGACTACTTCACCGGGGGGATCCGGCCGCTGCGGGTGCTGGTGGAGGACGAGGCGATGCGGTCCACCCCCGGGTTCGGCGCCGCCAAGACCGGCGCCAACTACGCGGCCGCCCTCCGCACCGTGGTGGAGGCCCGAACCGCCCACGGAGCCGATCAGGTGCTGTTCGCTCCCGCCGGCGACGTACAGGAGACGGGTGCTTCCAACTTCCTGCTCATCGACGACGAACGGGTGGTGACCAAGCCCGTCGACGGAACGTTCCTGCCGGGGGTGACCCGGGAGGCGGTGCTGATCCTCGCCGACCATCTCGGCTACACCGTGGAGGAACGGGACGTCTCCATCGCGGACGTCCTCGACTGGGCCCGACACGGCGAAGCCGCCCTGTCGGGCACGGCGGCAGTGCTGGCCGGCGTGGGCACCCTCGTGTATCGGGGGGTGGAGCACCGGGTCGGTTCCGGAGAGGTGGGTCCCAACACCCTGCGGCTGCGCAAAGCCCTCACCGACCTCCAGATCGGTGCGGCACCCGACACCTTCGGGTGGATCACCGAGGTGTGACCCGGGAAGGGTCCGAGGTCGGAAGCGTTGAGTACAATGGGGCCGTTGCCCTCGTAGCTCAGGGGATAGAGCGCCGGCCTCCGGAGCCGGGTGCGCAGGTTCGAATCCTGCCGAGGGCGCCCCGCCCCGACTCCTCGGCCGTGGCACGCCGCCGACGGCGACGGCGACTCATCCCGACTGCAGGGCTCCGATCACGTGCTCTCCGTACGCCCGGAGGGTGCCCTCCTGGTCGTCGTGCATCAGGTAGATCCCGAAGTGGTCCGCGCCGAGCTCCTTCAACACGGTGAGTTTCTCGATATGCGCCTCGACGGGCCCGAGGATGCAGAACCGGTCGACGATCTCGTCGGGCACGAAGTCGGTGGTGGGGTTGTCGGGCTTGCCGTGGTGGGAGTAGTCGTAGGCCTCACGCGCGGCGATGTAGTCGGACAGCACCTTCGGCACCTTCGACTCGTCGGTCCCGTACCGGCGTACGAGATCGACCACGTGGTTGCCGACCATCCCCCCGAACCAGCGGAGCTGGTCCCGCTGGTGGCCGATGTCGTCGCCGACGTAGGCGGGGGCCACCACACAGATGGTGATGTCGTCGGGGTCGCGGCCGGCCTCGACGGCAGCCCGGCGAACCGCCCCCATCGTCCATTCGAGGATCTGGGGGTCGGCGAGCTGGAGGATGAACCCGTCGGCGTGCCGCCCGATGGTGGCGAGGGTCTTCGGCCCGTACCCGGCCACCCAGATGGGGAGGTCCCAGCCCTCCCCCACCCACGGGATCCGGAGGCGTTTGCCCTGGTAGTCGACCTCTTCACCGGCGACGAGGCCCTTGATCACCTTCATCGACTCGACCATCGTCGCCAACGTGCGGGGCTTTCGGCCGATGTACCGCAGCGCCGAATCGCCCCGCCCCATCCCGCAGATGGTTCGCCCACCCGACATCTCGTTCAACGTGGCGAAGAGCGACGCCAGCACCGTCCAGTCCCGGGTACCCGGGTTGGTGACCATCGGTCCGACGATCATCCGTTCGGTCACGTCGAGCATCCGTGAGTAGATGACGAAGGGCTCCTCCCACAGGACGTGGGAGTCGAAGGTCCAGCCGTGGCTGAACCCGAGATCCTCCGCCATGCGGGTCAGCTCGATCACCCGCCGGGCGGGCGGGTCGGTCTGCAGGACGACACCGAAGTCCATGGGTTCTCCTCTTCGCTCGCGGACAGCTCAGCCGTGCTGGGGGAACCCCAGATCCACGCCGCGGTGGATCGGGTCGGGCCAGCGGGAGATGATCACCTTCTGGCGGGTGTAGAAGTGCACACCTTCGGGTCCGTAGATGGCGTGGGTCCCGAAGATCGAGTCCTTCCAACCGCCGAACGAGTAGAAGGACAAGGGCACCGGGATCGGCACGTTGATCCCGACCATCCCCACTTCGATCTCGTGCTGGAACTTACGGGCGGCGCCGCCGTCGTTGGTGAACACGGCCGTGCCGTTCCCGTAGGGGTTGTCGTTGATGAGCCGGATGGCGTCTTCGTAGTGGTCCACCCGCACGGTGGAGAGCACCGGCCCGAAGATCTCGTCACGGTAGATCTTCATCTCCGGTGTCACCCGGTCGAACAGCGTGGGACCCAGGAAGAAGCCTTCTTCGTGGCCGGGGACGGTGAGGGTGCGGCCGTCGGCGACGAGGACCGCCCCTTCCTGTTCTCCCGCTTCGACGTAGGAGAGGACCTTGTCGAGATGCTGCTGGGTGACGAGGGGGCCCATCTGGACACCCGGCTCGGTGCCCGGCCCGACCTTCAGTTCGGCGATCCGGTCGGTCATCTTGGGGAGCAGGCGGTCGGCGGCGTCACCGACGGTGACCACCACCGAGATCGCCATGCACCGCTCGCCCGCCGACCCGTATCCGGCGGAGACGGCGGCGTCGGCCGCCAGGTCCATGTCGGCGTCGGGGAGGACCACCATGTGGTTCTTCGCCCCTCCGAGGGCCTGGACACGTTTGCCGTTGCGCGTACCGGTCTCGTAGATGTATCGGGCGATGGGGGTGGAGCCGACGAAGGAGACCGCCGCCACGTCGGGATGGGCGAGAAGGGCGTCCACCGCCTCCTTGTCCCCATGGACGACGTTGAAGACGCCGTCGGGGAGGCCCGCCTCGGCGAGCAGTTCGGCGGCGAGCTGGGACGTGGAGGGATCCTTCTCCGAGGGTTTGAGGACGAAGGTGTTGCCGCAGGCGATGGCGATCGGATACATCCACATGGGCACCATCGCCGGGAAGTTGAAGGGGGTGATGCCCGCCACCACCCCGAGGGGTTGACGGATCGTGTAGGTGTCGACTCCGCCGGAGACCTGCTCGGAGTAGTCACCTTTCAACAGGTGGGCGATGTTGCAGGCGAACTCGATGACTTCGAGCCCCCGCTGCACCTCGCCGGCGGCGTCGTCGAGGGTCTTGCCGTGTTCGGCGGTGAGCAGCCGAGCCAGGTCCATCTTGTGCTGCACCACCAGCTCCCGGAAGGAGAACAGGATCTGCTGGCGACGGGTGAGGGGGACCTCGCGCCATGACGCGAAGGCCTTCGCCGCCGCCGCCACGGCCTGGTCGACGACGTCCCGGTCGGCGAAGGCGACTTCGGCGGTCATCCGGCCGGTCGCCGGGTCGTAGACGGGACCTCGCCGTTCGACCGGACCGTCGTAGGGTTTGCCGTCGATCCAATGGGTGATGAGCTTCATCGGGTCCACTCCTATCAGCGTTGGAACGTTCCAACGACGCTAGTCGGGGCAGGCGCCGGACCGAACTCCGGCGCCTGCCTTCAGATCAGCAGCTGGCAGGTCCCACGGGGCAGATACTGGCCGTAGCCGGCGTATCCGTGGTACTCGCCGTCGGAGACCAACACCTTGCCCCGCGCCATCACCACGTCGATCCGGCCCTGGACCTCCTTGCCCTCGTAGCAGGTGTAGTCCACGTCCATGTGGTGTTCGGCGACGGTGATCGTCCGGGTGGCGTTCGGGTCGAGGACGACGATGTCGGCGTCGGAGCCGACGGCGATCGTCCCCTTCTTCGGGAAGATGCCGAACATCTTCGCCGGGGCGGTCGCCACCACCTCCACGAACCGGTTGAGGCTCAGCCGGCCCTCCCCCACGGACCCGTGGTAGATGAGCCCGAAACGTTCCTCTACCCCGGGGAGCCCGTTGGGGATCTTCGTGAAGTCGCCCAGACCCAGCTTCTTCTGGGTGCCGAGACGGGGATGGTCGTTGAAACAGAACGGACAGTGGTCCGTCGAGATCACCTGCAGATCGTCGGTGGCGAGACCCTGCCACAGCGCCTCCTGGTGGCCCTCCTCCCAGTTGCGGACCGGAGTCGAGCAGACGTACTTGGCGCCTTCGAAGTTCGGTTCCCGCAGGTTGTCCCAGCCCAGATACAGGTACTGGGGACAGGTCTCGGCGAAGACGTTGGAGCCCCGATCCCGGGCCGCCTTGATCTCCTCGAGGGCCTCCTTCGCCGACATGTGGACGACGTAGAGGGGGCATCCGGCCAGCTCGGCGTACACGATCGCCCGATGCGTGGCCTCCCCTTCGGTCACCGGCGGCCGGGTGATCGAGTGGTAGATCGGATCGGTCTCACCCCGAGCGATCGCCTGCTCCCGCAGGACGTCGATCACGATGCCGTTCTCGGCGTGCATCATGATCGTCGAGCCGTTCTCCGCCGCCTTCTGCATGGCCATGAAGATCTGGCCGTCGTCGGAGTAGAGGACACCCGGGTACGCCATGAACAGCTTGAAGCTGGTGACGCCCTCGCCCATGAGGACGTCCATCTCCTTCAACGTCGCCTCGTTGACGTCGGAGACGATCATGTGGAAGCCGTAGTCGATGGCGCACCGTCCCTCCGCCTTCGCCATCCACTCCTCGTACCCGGCGACCATCGACTCCCCGATCGTCTGCACGGCGAAGTCGATGATCGTGGTGGTGCCGCCCCACGCGGCAGCCCGGGTCCCCGACTCGAAGTCGTCGGAGGCGTAGGTGCCGCCGAAGGGCAGCTCCATGTGGGTGTGGACATCCACCCCACCGGGGAAGACGTACTTCCCGGTGGCGTCGATGACCTCGTCGGCGGTCCAGTCGTGGGCGTCGGGCGCCGCCAACGCGACGACCTTCTCGCCTTCGATGAGGACGTCGGCCTCCATCGTCTCGGTGGCCGTCACCACCGTTCCACCTTTGATGACCGTTCTCGCCATGGTTTCCTCCTTCAACCCTCGGCGGTCGCCCGCCGCACGGCCTCACCCAACTTCTCCAAGCCTTCCCGGGCCTCCTCCTCGGTCAGCGACAGCGGAGGGGCGACCCGCAGGACGTTCCCCAGCAGCCCACCTTTGCCGATCAGCAGCCCCTCCGCCTTGGCCTGTTCCATCACCTCGGCGGTGACCTGGGGGTCCGGATCCTTCGAGCCGGGCACCACCAGCTCGATGCCGATCATGAGGCCCTTGCCCCGCACCTCGCCGATGGCGGGGACCTCCTCGGCGATCCGGTGGATGCCCTCTTTGAGCTGGTTCCCGACCTTGTAGGCGTTGGTCTGCAGGTCGTGCTCCAGCACGTACTCCAGGTTGGCCAGCGCCCCGGTGGTTGCCAGGGGGTTCCCACCGAACGTCGAGATCGAGTTGGCCGGGATCGCATCGATGATCTCGGCGCGGCCCACCACGCCGGCGATGGCGAGGCCGTTGCCGAGACCTTTGGCGAAGGTGAGCAGGTCGGGGGTGATCCCATGGGCCTGATAGCCCCAGAAGTGCTCCCCCGTGCGCCCCCAGCCGGTCTGGACCTCGTCGCTGATGAAGAGGATGCCTTCGGTGTCCAGCACCTCCTTCATCGCTCCGAAGAAGCCGTCCGGCGGGGTGGCGAACCCCCCCACCCCCTGGATCGGTTCGGCGATGAGACAGGCGACGTCTCCGGCGACGGCGATCCGCAGCAGATCCCGGAGGTCGTCCACACATGCCGCGATGAACTCGTCGTCGGGGAGATGCCCGAAGGGGCTGCGGTACTTGTAGCCCGAATGGACGTAGGTGACGTTGAAGGGGCTGAACGACGTCGCCGACCACGACCGGTTCCCGGTGATCGCCACCGCCGAATGTGACTTCCCGTGATAGCTGTTGCGCATCGCCAGGACCTGGTTGGAACGGCGGTACTGGGTGGCCATCATCAGGGCGGCGTCGTTGGCCTCGGTCCCCGAGTTCGTGAAGAACACCTTGGCGTCGGGGATGCCCGACAGTTCGGCGATCTTCTCCGCCAGCTCGATCTGCGACTCGATCAGGTACAGGGTGGAGGTGTGGAGCATCTTCTCCGCCTGGGCTTTGATCGCTTCCACCACCTCGGGGATCTTGTACCCGGTCATCGTGGTGAGGATGCCGCCGAAGAAGTCGAGATACCGGTTGCCCTCCGCATCCCACACGTACCGCCCTTCGCCGTCCACCAGGGCGATGGGTTCGGAGTAGTAGAGGGCGAGCCAGGAGGGCAACACCTGGCGATGCCGGGCGAGGAGTTCGGCGTGGCGGCCCATCAGGGTGCGACCAGATCTCCGTAGGCGTCGGGACGGCGGTCCCGGTAGAAGGCCCAGAGTTTGCGGACCTCCTCCACCTCGTCCATGTCGAGGTCACGCACCACCAGCTCTTCGTCGGTGTCGGAAGCGGCCTCACCGACGATCTGTCCCCGGGGGCTCACGAAGTACGACGAGCCGTAGTAGTCGTTGTCGCCGAAGGGCTCTTTGCCCACCCGGTTGATGGCCCCGATGAAGTATTCGTTGGCGACGGCGGCGGCGGGTTGTTCGAGATTCCACAGGTACATGGACAGTCCCCGGCTCGTCGCCGACGGGTTGAAGACGATCTTGGCACCCTTGAGACCGAGGGCCCTCCACCCTTCCGGGAAGTGGCGGTCGTAGCAGATGTAGACGCCGATCCGCCCTGCCCGCCGGGTGTCGAACACCGGATACCCGAGGTTGCCGGGCCGGAAGTAGAACTTCTCCCAGAAGCCGTTGACGTGGGGGATGTGGGTCTTGCGGTACTTCCCCAGGTAGGTGCCGTCGGAGTCGATCACCGCCGCGGTGTTGTAGTAGAACCCGTCGTCCTCTTTCTCGAAGATGGGCACCACCAGCGCCATCTCGGTCTCCCGGGCGAGCTCCTGCATGAGCTTGGTGGTGGGTCCGTCCGGGATCGGCTCGGCGTAGTCGAAATGTTCGTTCTCCTGGACCTGGCAGAAGTAGGGCGCGTAGAACAGCTCCTGGAAGCACATCACCACCGCGCCCTGGTTCGCAGCCTCCCGGGCGTAGTCGGCGTTCTTCTCGATCATCGAGTCCTTGTCGCCCGTCCACTCGGTCTGGACGATGGCGGCCCGTACGACGTTCGCCATGCCGCTCCTTTCTCTGTCACATCCGAAAACTAGCGAAGCCGGGGAGGGGGCGGGATCGACACCCGCCCCCTCACCGGTTCACGGTCGGGGATCCGTCACTCGCCGCCTTCACGCAGGGTGATGGTCCTCTTGGTGTAGCCGGCGCCCTTGGTGTCGAGACCTTCCGCCTGGAGGTCGGCGACGGCTTTCTCGGCCAGGTCGGTGCGGTAGGCCGAGTCGGGGATCGTCACCCCTTGCAGGTCGGGGATCTGGCTGGTGGCGACCTCGACGGTCTGGTCCCACAGCGCCTCGTTCATCACCCCGATGCCGTTGGTGGCGGGGAAGATCAGCGCCAGGATCTCGTTGAGCTGCCACTGCTGGTGGCTCTCCCCCAGCGCCGACCCGTTGTCCAACACGACCCCGACACAGTCGTCGAAGTTGTCGAGACAGTAGATCCAGCCCCGGAAGGTGGCCCGCAGGAACCGCACCGCGATGTCCTGGTTGGCCTCGTCGGCGATCCAGCCTTCCTCCACCCAGATGGCGTCCTGCAACATGGCGGTGGCGATCTCGGGATCGTTGAAGTCGATGACGTTGAGATCCTCCGGCTGGTACAGCTCACCCGTGTCCGGGTTCACCGCCTCCAACACCTGGGCGTACTCGTTGTAGATCATCGCCTGGGCGGCGTCGATCTCCCGGTTCAGCAGGGCGTTCATCGTGAAGTCCTGCGCCACCAACTCCACGTCGGGCACGTCGAACTTCTCGATGGCGGCCAACAGCTCGTACTCGTTGCCGAAGCCCCAGTTGCCCACCTTCTTGCCGGCCCAGTCCCGCGGATGGGTGATGCCCGTGTCGGCCCAGGACACCATCAGCGTCCCCGACCGTTCGAACACCTGGGCGATGTTCACGATGTTCGCCCCGGCCTCCCGCGACACCAGCGCCTTCGGCACCCAGGCGATCCCGAACTCAGCACCGCCGGTGGCCAGCACCTGCTGGGGCACGATGTCCACACCGCCTTCGAGGATCTCCACCTCGAGGCATTCGTCGGCGTAGAAGCCCTTGTCCTTCGCCACGTAGTACCCGGCGAACTGCGCCTGGGCGAACCACTGCAGCTGCACCTTCACCGAATCCACCGAACTGCACGCAGCCTCCCCGCCACCTTCGGCGGGGGCCGGGGCACCTTCGGTCTCGCCGCCGCCGCACGCCGCCACGATGAGGCCGACGACGGCAGCCAGCGCCACCATGCGCCACTTCGTGGAATGTCTCATGTCTCTCCTCCCGAGAGTCGTCTGTCGCCGAGAGAGTATCGCCCACCGTGGGTCGATGTCGGCTCAAGCCGTGTCCGTCTTGCGCAGGGAGACGTGCCAGGGCATCGCCAGGCGTTCGGCGACGACGATCACCATGTAGAAGGTGATGCCGATGATCGAGGCGACGACGATGGCGGCCCAGGCGTCGGGGAACTGGAACAGGTTCGCCCGGTTGAGGATGTACTGGCCGAGGACGTCCTGGGGACCTCCGAAGTACTCGGCGACGATCGCCCCGATGATCGACAGTGCCGAGGCGACCTTGAGGGAGCTGAAGAAGAAGGGCAGGGCACTCGGGATCCGGACGAGACGGAGGACCTGACGGGGCGTGGCGGCCGCAGCCCTCAGCAGCTCCAGCTCTTCGGGCTGGACTTCGAGCAACCCTCGGGCCGTGTTGATCATCACCGGGAAGAAGACGATCACCGCCACCACCGCCATCTTCGACACCGGACTGGTGACGTTGAACCAGTTGTTGGCGATGGGGGCGAGGGCGATGATCGGCGTGGTGTTGGCGGCGATGGCGAAGGGGAGGAGGCCTTCGCGCACCGCCGACCAGCGTACCGTGGCGAGGGCCATCACCACCGCCATGACCCCACCGACGACGAACCCGCCGAGCGCCTCGAAGAAGGTGCGGAACCCGGCCGCCCAGATCACGTCGAAGTTGACGACGAACCGCTGGGCGATCTCGGAGGGTTTGGGGAGGAGGAAGGTCTCGACGTCGAAGGCCCGGGTGAGGCCTTCCCAGAGGACCAGCACCACCACGAAGGCGACTCCTGCGGGACCGTAGGCACGAATCCACGTCTCGATCCGACCCGGTTCGCCGGGGATGTCCCCTTCGAAGCCGGCGAAGACGTCGGTCTCTCGTGGTTCGAACAGGTCGAGGTCCCGGTCGGCGGGCTCGGTCATCGCTCCTCTCCTCGCCGCAACGCCTCCCTCACCTCGGTGATGAGCCGGTAGTAGTCGTCCGATTCCCGGGTGTCGACGTCCCGCGGGTGCGGCAGGGGTACGTCGACCACCTGGGAGATTCGACCCGGACGTGGCGACATCACCACCACCCGGGTGGAGAGGAACACGGCCTCGGGGATCGAATGGGTGACGAAGACGACCGTCGTCTCCGTCTCCGTCCAGATCCGTAGGACCTCCTGCTGCATCAGCTCCCGGGTCATCTCGTCGAGGGCTCCGAAGGGTTCGTCCATCAGCAGCAGGGCGGGCCGGAAGCTGAGGGCTCGGGCGATCGCCACCCGCTGCTGCATACCCCCCGACAGCTGCCAGGGGTGGTGATCGGCGAAGTCTTGGAGCTGTACCAGGGACAGCATCTCGGTCGCCCGTGCCTGCCGCTCCTCCTTCGGCACCCCCATGATCTCGAGGGGGAGCTCCACGTTGGCCCGGACCGTCCTCCAGTCGAGGAGGGTCGCCTGCTGGAACACGATCCCGTAGTCGCGGTCGAGCCGCGCCTGGCGAGGCTCTTTGCCGTTGACGATCAACTCCCCGGTGCTGGGCTGGAGGAGGTCGCCGATGAGGCGCAGCAGGGTGCTCTTGCCGCAACCCGACGGGCCGATGAGAGAGATGAACTCACCCTGGTCGATCCGGAGGTCGATGCCGGTGAGGGCCTCCACCCGGGCCGCACCCGCACCGAAGACCTTGCCGACCCCTCGAGCCAAGACGACTGCGTCGCTCACTCCTCACCTCATCCTTCCCGGCGGTGGTCTCCCGCCACCAGCCGATGTTCGAACCATGTGACCGCGGCGACGAACAGGATCCCGGCCAGGGCTGACATGAGCACCGCGGCCATCAGCTTCTTCACGTTGAACTGTTGGGAGAATTCGAGGAGCGCCCGGCCCAGGCCATCGCGGAAACCGGCCGGGAGCTCTCCGACGATGGCACCGATCACCGACGCCGTCGCCGACACCTTGAGGGCGGTGAAGATGTAGGGGAGGGCGGCGGGCACCTGGAGTTTCCAGAGCACCTGGGAGGGCGTGGCCGCGTAGGAGCGCATCATCTCGACCGCCGTCGGAGCCGGGGACCGCAGACCCCGAACGGTGTTGATGGTGACGGGGAAGAAGGTGAGGTAGGCGGCGATGATCGCCACCGACAGCCACTGGGGAACGTCGAGTTGGCCGCCCCAGACCACCACCATGGGGGCGATGGCGATGATGGGGACGGTCTGGGAGGCGACGACGTAGGGCATGAAGGCCCGTTCGGCCAGCGTCGAACGGACGAAGGCGACACCGAGCCCGAACCCGATCACCCCGCCGACCACGAACCCGACCAACGCCTCCCGCAGGGTGAACATCGCCGCCTTCGCCAACAGGAGCACCGTCAGTTCGCCGTTGCGACGCACCGGCTGGAAGAGCTGGAGCACCACGTCCCAGGTATGGGGCATGAAGCGGTCGTTGGGAGGGGGGCGGAGGCGCAGTTCGGTGCCGGGGACCACCCCGCCCAACGCCTCACCCACGACCTTGTAGAGCTCCCAGGCGACGACGACGACCGCCAACACCCCGAGGAAACCGACGACTCGTCGGACCCTGGGTGACCGGCGCGAGGCCGTCGAGACGACTTCGGGTGCGTCGGTCATGGGCCGGGACTCTAGCGAGCGGGCGACGAGCGATCCGAGGGGAAGGCGGGCCTGTGTCGACGGGGCGCCCAGGGAGGTGTCGCCCCCCGCCACCCACCCCAGCGGCTCGGCCTCATCCGACGCCCAGCTCCTCTCGGACGATGCGGCTGACGGTCGCACCGTCGAGGTCGTCGCGGCGTTTCATGAGGTGGCCGACCACCCGACCGACGGCCTTGGGGTCCCCCGCCACGCCGAGTTCCGCGATGGCGTCCGCAACCAACGCCCGTGTCTCCGCCTCGCCGAGGGTCTGGGGCATCCAGCGTGACAGGTACTCGATCTCCCAGGCGAGTTTCTCGGCCATCTCCCGCCCCCGCTCGCCCGCCGCTTCGTACTCCTCTTTCGCTTTCGCCATCTTCTTGACGTAGGAGGAGATCACCTTGCGGTAGAGGTCGTCGTCCACTTCGCCGGTGAAGCCGGGGGCGGTCTTCGCCTTGGTCACCTCCGTCTCGATCTGGCGGATGACGTCGCGTCGCCGTGCGTCTCTGGCCCGCATGGCGTCTCGGAGCTCGGCGGCGAGTTCGTCGTGGATGCTCATCGGTACGCTCCCAGGGTCTCGGCCATCTGGCCGGGGTCGTCGGTGATGATGGCGTCGATGCCCGCCTCCGCCAAGCGGAGGGCGACCTCGGGGTCGTTCACGGTCCACGAGACGACGCCGATCCCTTCCCGGTGGGCCTCGTCGATGAACCCCGGGGCGGCGACGAGCAGCGACCAGTGGGGAACCACCGTCCGGTGCCCACCGTCGACGGCGTGCCCGAGGAGGGATTCGAGGTCCGTGGACGGTGCAGCGAGGAGCCCGGTCGAGACGGTGGGGAACCCATGACGGACGGCGTCGACGGTCGGCCAGAAGAAGCTGGTGAGCAGGTCGCCGGGACGGGCGAGGGCTGCGGTGTCGAGGCCGAGACGGTGGTCGGGTTCGAATCCCGGTTCGGTGGGGTCGTTCTTGACCTCCAGGTTGAGGGGGAGCCCGTCCAGGGCGGCGACGACGTCCTCCAAGGTGACGGGGCGGTGACCGTCACCGAGGTCGAGGCGCTCCAGCTCCGGCCACGGGGTCTCGGACACGACCTTGCCGCCCAGTTCCGGGTCGTGGGAGAGGACGAGGCGCCCGTCGGCCGAGCGCCGCACGTCGATCTCGGCCATGTCGGCGACGTCGACACAGGCCTCGAGGCCGGCGAGGGTGTTGTCGGGGTACCGGGTTCGCCAGCCCCGATGACCCACGATCTGGAGTCGGTCTCTAGTTTTCATCACGAAAAAACTATTGCGCTTCTGACATATAGTCTGTACGTTTCCTCCGCGGTAACCCAACCTTCCCCGGGTCTCCCGATGCGGGGAAGCTTGTGAAAAGAATCACAAATCCTCTGGAGGATTCCGAAGTGCTCACCATCACCACCGATTGGCGCCAGCTGGCTGCCTGCCGGGACAGCGAGCCCACGCTCTTCTTCCCGGTCGGCTCCACCGGGCCCGCCCTGGACCAGATCGCCGCCGCCAAGGAGATCTGCTTCTCGTGCGGTGTCCGGGAAGAGTGCCTCCAGTACGCGCTGGAGACGAACCAGGAAGCCGGTGTATGGGGCGGCTACGCCGAAGACGAGCGCCGTCGTCTCCGGAAGCGCTGGCTGGCGGAGCGGCGCCGCCGGGCCGTCTGACCGAATCCCCGTCGACATGTGCGAAGGCCGGCGGCGACGCCGGCCTTCTCGCGTCACGGTCACGACGTCGGAGCGAAGCCCACCGACGGCTCCTCCGGCTGGGTCTCCACCTCGACGAACGCGATCCGCTCCCTGGGCACCCCCACTCGGCGCCCCTTCGAATCCTCGAACCAGAGGAGAGCCGTCGCCCCGGCGAACGCCTCCTCGACCGACCGTTCGTACTCGGTGGGGTCGTCGGTCTCCAACTCGATCACACGGTCCGTGTCGGCGATCCCGATCCGCACCTTCATACCGTTCGCTCCTCACACTGCTCGGCTCGGCATGGTAGACCCCTTCCCATCCCCGTCCGGTTGCCGTACCTTCCAGCCCATGGACCCTGTCCGATCGTGGCGCCCCCTCCTCGTCCTCGTCCTCGGTTCGACGGCGGCGGCCGTCGCCGCTGTCGCCCTCCACACCCTCGGGACCCTCCCGTGGCTGCAGATCGAACCTTCGACGGCCTGGCTTCAGGTCACCCCCACCGAAGACGTCGTCGCCGCCGTCGCCAGGGTCGCCGCCCTCGCCGTCGTCTACTGGTACCTCGCCTCCTCCGTCCTCTACCTCCTCGCCCGCCTCACCCGACACGCCCGGACGATCCGCGTCGCCGCCCTCGTCACCGCCGCCCCGGTCCGGCGTCTCGTCGACGGGGCCGTGGCAGGGGTCCTCGCCGTCGGGCTGCTCGCACCCCCCGCCGTCGCAGCCGTCACGACGCCTACACCGGTGGAAGAGACCGTGTCCACCCGGTACCTCCCCTTCGACCTGCCCGCCCCAGGTCCGCCCGCCGACCCATCTCCGACGACGTCGGGATGGACCGAAGTCGTGGTCGCCCCCGGCGACAACCTCTGGCGGATCGCCGACCGGCGGCTCGACGGCGACGGCCCCGTCGCGCCGTACTGGCGGAGGGTCGTCGAAGAGAACCGTGACCGGATTCGCTCGGGGAACCCCGACCTGATCTACCCGGGGGAGGTCATCAGACTCCCGCCTCCCTAGCCGGCGAGGAAGGACAGCCTCACCCGCCGGATCGGGTTGTCCCGGTTGGGGTCGACGAGGACGATCGACTGCCAGGTCCCCAGGACGGGGACGCCGTCGTCGACGGGGATCGTCAAGGTGGGAGCGACGAAGGCAGGGAGCAGATGGTCGGCCCCGTGTCCGGGTGAACCGTGCCGATGCATCCAGCGGTCATCGCGGGGCAAGAGGGCATCCACCGCGGTCCACAGGTCGCGTTCGGAGCCGGCGCCGACCTCGATGATCGCCAGGCCGGCGGTGGCGTGGGGGACGAAGACGTTACAGAGCCCGTCCCCTCGACCCCGGCAGAACCCGACCACCTCGCCGGTCAGGTCGACGACGGCGGGGCCAGAGCCGGTCCGGACCTCGAAGGTGTAGACGTCCACGGTCAGACGTTGTCGCCGAGGAAGATCTCCGACACCGAGCTCTCCATGAAGATCGCCTGGAGCGCCTCGGCGAGGATCGGAGCGATCGACAGCACCCGCAGCTTGTCGAGCTCACGGGCCTGGTCGGGCACGGGAAGGGTGTTCGTGACGATCACCTCGTCCACGGCGGCGTTCTTCAGACGGTCCACCGCCGGTCCCGACAACACCGCGTGGGTGGCGGCGATCCTCACCGACCGCGCCCCCTTGGCGCGAATCAGGTCGGCGGCGTTGCAGGCGGTGCCGGCGGTGTCGATGATGTCGTCGACGATGACGACGTCGGTGTCCTCCACTTCCCCAGACACGTCGAGGGCGGCCGACACGTTGTGCCGGTCGGGGTCCCGGCGTTTGTAGACGAAGGCCAACCCCGACGCCTCCAGCCGGCGGGCGTACTTCTCGGCACGTTTCACCCCGCCCGCGTCGGGCGAGACGATGGTGATCGGACCGGTGAGCTCCTGGGCGAGGTAGTCGGTGATGATGGGGAGCGCGGTGAGGTGGTCGAAGGGCTTGGGGATGAACCCCTGGAGCTGGCCGGTGTGCAGATCCACCGAGACGAGGCGGTCGGCCCCGGCGGTCATGAACATGTCGCCGATGAGCCGGGCCGTGATCGGCTCCCGGGGAAGCACCTTCTTGTCCTGGCGGGAGTATCCGTAGAACGGCATCACCGCGGTGATCCGTCGGGCAGAGGCGCGCCGGAGGGCGTCGATGATGATGAGCTGCTCCATGATCCGGTCGTTGATCGGATCGGAATGACTCTGGAGCACGAAACAGTCGGCACCCCGGACGCTCTCGGCGGGACGGGCGTAGAGCTCACCGTTGGCGAAGGTGGAGAGCTCCAACGCCCCCAGGGGTACCCCCAACAGGTCGGCCACCTCGCCCGCCAGGGTCGGGTTGGCGCCACCGGAGAACAGCATCATCCGATGGCGACTGACGATGTCCATGTTCAGTCCTCGGCCTCGTGGGTGGCTTTCCTCGCCGCGCGCCGGGCAGCGTAGCCAGGGATCTCCCTCTGGGGCGAACGCTCCACGGCCAGCGCGCCCGGAGCCACATCCCGGGTGATCACCGAACCGGCCCCGGTGACCGCCGCCTCGCCGATGGTGACGGGCGCCACCAGCATCGTGTCGGAACCGATGAAGGCGTCGGCGCCGATCTCGGTGCGGTACTTGTCGTAGCCGTCGTAGTTGCAGGTGATCGTCCCGGCCCCGACGTTGGCTCGCTCGCCCACCGCGGCGTCGCCGAGGTAGGAGAGGTGGGGAACCTTCGCCCCTTCGGCCACCGTGGTGTTCTTCATCTCGACGAACGTACCGGCCTTGGCGCCGCGGGCGAGGACCGTCCCCGGACGCAGGGAGGCGTAGGGTCCCACCTGGACGTCCGGTCCGACCCGGGCACCTCGGACCACCGAGTACCAGATCTTCGCGCCCGACTCGACGACGGTGTCCTCCAGGTAGCTGTCGGGACCGATCTCCGCCCCCGCTTCGACCCGGGTGTCGCCCTTGAGATGAACCCCGGGATGCAGACGTACCCCAGGAGCGAGGGTGACACCGGCATCCACGTAGGTGGTCTCCGGGTCGTCCACCGCCACCCCGTCGCCCATCCAGCGTTCGAGGATCCACCGGCGCCGCACCCGACCGGCCCGAGCCAGGCCGACGTGATCGTTGACACCCATCGTCTCGACCGGATCGGCTTCCACGGCCTCCACCGGACGGTCGTGGGCGACCAGCCAGCCGACCACGTCGGTGAGGTACTTCTCCCCTTGGGCGTTGTCGACCCCGATCCCGGCCAGCGCCTCGGCCAGGTCGGCCCGCCGGAACCGGTACATCCCCACGTTCACTTCGGCGATGGCGAGGGTCTCGGCGTCGGCGTCGGTTTGTTCGACCACCGCCTTCACCTGCCCGTCCTCGCCCCGCACCACCCTGCCGTACCCGGTCGGGTCCCCGAGGACGGCGGTGAGGATCGTGGCCGCCGCCTCCCCACCCTGGGCGAGGGCGGCCAGGGTGTCCTCCCGGAGGAGGGGGACGTCGCCGGGGACGACGACGACGTCCTCGTCGCCGTCGCCGACGTGGGCGAGGGCCACCTCGACGGCGTGGCCGGTCCCACCCTGGGGTTCCTGCACGCACGCCTCCACCCCGGGGGGGAGGCTCGCCATCACCTGATCGCCGCCATGGCCGACGACGACGATCGTCCTCTGCGGCCCGGTGGCGGCGACCGCGTCGAGGACCCAGGCGAGCATCGGACGTCCCGCCACCTCGTGGAGCACCTTCGGGAGGGCCGAACGCATCCGGGTGCCCTTGCCGGCGGCGAGTACCACCGCGATGTGAGCCATCGATACTCCTCGTGTCGGTCGAGGTCCCGAAGGGACCGCGCTGGGGGGACAGGACTCGAACCCGTACCAGCGGAGCCAAAATCCGCCGTGCTACCCGTTACACCACCCCCCAGAGGGTGTCTGTTCGTGGTGTCCGGCCGACCATCCTACCGGTCGCTCCCGCCCGACTCGACGCCTCGCCGTCTTTCGTCGCCTCTCCCGGCGACTCCCCCGCCACGGACGACCGTCGCCACCGCCGCCCGGGCCTCCGACGGCGCGGCCGCCACCGCGTCCTCCGCCTCGTCCGGCGACGGGAACAACGAGAACAGACTCGGTCCGCTGCCCGACATCAACACCTCCACCCCCCAGGCCGAAGTCAGCTCGGACCGCCAATCGGCCAGCTCCGGTCGTAGCTCCACCGCCGCCGGATACAGGTCGTTGCGGAGCAGCTCACCGGACCGCAGCACCGGCGGCAGGTCCTCGCTGCGCCACCGGGGCCCCGCCGGCCCGCCCAGGCGGTCCCAGGTGCGGTACACGGCGGCGGTCGGCAGCTCGAACGGCGGCACCACCACCGCCACCGCCACGCCCCGGAGACCGGGACGCCACCTGGTCACCTGCTCGCCGCGCCCTTCGATGAGACAGGTCCCCCCGACCAGGAACAGCGGCACGTCGGCCCCCACCTCGGCGGCGACGGAGGCCACCACGTCGGAGCCCACCCCCATGATCTCCGCGACGGCCCGAAGCATGGCGGCCGCGTCGGCGGAACCGCCTCCGAGCCCCGCCGCGACCGCCACCCGTTTGACGAGCCGAACGTCGAGGGGGGGCCGTCGTCGGCTCACCGCCGCCGCCAACCGGTCGGCTGCCACCCACACCAGGTTTGACGGCCCCGGATCCAGTTCGGCGCCGTCCACGTCGAGCCGATCTTCGTCGGCGACCTCGACGGTGAGACGGTCGTGCCACTCCAACGTCTGCACCAGCGACCGGATCGGGTGGTATCCGTCCCGGCGAGGTGGCGCCACGAGGAGCGACAGGTTCACCTTGGCGGGGGCCTCCCAGTCACCCATCGGCCACCTCGGCGAGGCGGAGCCAGTCGGCGACGTCGAGGTCCTCGGCCCGGGCCGTACCGTCGATCCCGGCGGCGGCGAGACCGGCCTCGGGATCCGCCAACACCGAGGCGAGGGAACGGCGCAGCATCTTCCGTCGCTGACCGAAACCCGCCGCGGCGAGTTCGACGGCCCGGTCGGCGGCGGCGGGGGCTTCCACCCGGTCGAGCCGGACCACCGCCGAAGTCACCCTCGGGGGAGGGACGAACACCTGCGGTGAGACGGTGAACTCGACACGAGCCCGGGCGTGGAGGCGGACGATCACGCTGGGCAGCCCGTACTCCTTGGAGCCGGGTCCGGCGACGAGTCGGCGGGCCACTTCGAGCTGAACCATCACCACCATCCTCGTCACGGCCGGGACCTGGCGGAGCACCCCCAACAGGATGGTCGTGCCGACCCCGTAGGGCAGGTTGGCGACCATGATCCACGGGCCGGCGTCCAGCTCGGCGGCCAGGTCGGCGGAGGCGGCGTCGCGGAACCGCAGCTCCACCCCGTCGACGCCGTCCAGCACCTCCGCCAGCACCGGACGGAGCGCCTCGTCCACCTCGTAGGCTACGACCCGGGCCCCGGCCTCGGCCAGGGCCCGGGTGAGGGTGCCGGTCCCCGCTCCGATCTCCACCACACGGTCCCCCGGTCCCACGTCGGCGACGGCGACGATCCGACCAACGATGTTCGGGTCGGCGAGGAAATGCTGCCCGAGGGATTTGCGGGGACGCAACCCGTGGTCCTCGAGGAGGCGCAGCATCTCGGTACGGGTCTGTCGGGTCACGGTCGGAACACCTCGGCGGCCCGCCGCGACGTCGACGCCGCCACCTCCTCCACGGACATCCCCCACACCTCGGCCAACGCCCGACCGTTGAAGGCCACCCAGGCGGGTTCGTTGGGCTCGCCCTGATGGGGCGGCGGGGTGAGGTAGGGGGTGTCGGTCTCCACCATCGCCCGGCCGGGGGGCACCAGGGCGGCCCCCCGGCGGACGGTGTCGCCCGTCGGAAAGGCCACCGGTCCGGCGAACGAGAACGTCACGCCCAGCTCCAGGAACCTGCGGGTCCACCGGGGTCCCCCCGTCCAGCAGTGGAGCACCGACAGCGGGCCGGCGCCGGTGCCGTCGAGGATCTCGTAGACGTCGCCGAAGGCGTCACGGCAGTGCACCACGAGCGGCTTCGACAGCGCCAACGCCAGCTCCGCCTGCGCCCGGAAGGCGTCCCGTTGGACGTCCCGGGGCGAGAGGTCCCGGTAGTAGTCGAGTCCGGTCTCCCCCACCGCCGCCGCCCCCGCCGCCAAGTCGGCGATGCGATCCGCCTCCTGGGCCCAACGGTCCGCCTCGTGGGGATGCAGCCCGGCGGTGGCGAGCACCCGTCCCGGATGGTCGGCGGCCAGAGCCGACGCCGCCTCCGAGGAGACGGCGTCGATGCCGGGAACCACCACCCAGTCGACGTCGACGGCCCGCCCCAGCAGCTCCGAAGGGTCCCGTCCGTCGAGCTGGAGATGGCAGTGGGTGTCGACCCAACTCATCGCCACCACCTGCCCACGGTCGAGGAGAGGGGCTTCGGCGCCGACACGGCCGCGTGGGTGTCGGTAAGGTGGCGGGGTGTCGGCGGACGACCGGAGAGGGACATGGATTCGGGCATCTCGAGGAAGATCGACGATCTGGGGAGAATCGTCATTCCCGCCGAGACCCGGCGTCTGTTCAACATTCGGGAAGGGGACCACCTCACGATCTCGATCGAAGGGTCCAACATCGTGCTCCGCAAGGTGGAGAGCACCTGCATCTTCTGCGGATCCACCGAGCAGGTGAGTTCGTTCAAAGGAAAGGGCATCTGCGCCACCTGCCGTTCGCAGCTCGCCTGAAGGGTCATCGCCGCTCTTCTTCGTGGACCGCCTCATAGAGCCGACGCCGGGGGACTCCGGTGAGACGCGCCACCTCGCGGACGGCGTCGGCGGTGCGGGCCCCCGACGCCACCAGCCGGCTCACCGTTTCGACGGCGTCGGACACCGGAACGGTCGGCGACACCTCTTCGGCGGCGGAGATCATCAGCGTGAACTCTCCTCGCGCCGCCTCCGCCGTCCACCGTTCCACCGCCTCGGAGAGGCTCCCCCACCACACCTCCTCGTGGAGCTTGGTGAGTTCCCTGGCCACACAGACCTCCCGTCCCGGCCCGCAGACGCCGGCGAGGTCGGCGAGGTCGTCGGCGAGCCGGTGGGGACTGGAGAAGACGACGACGGGGACCTCCGACGTGGCGATCCGGGTCAGACGGTCGGAACGGGCGGCTCCCTTGCGGGGTAGGAACCCTTCGAAACAGAAGCGGTCGCCCCCCATCCCGGCGACCGCCACCGCCGCCGTCACCGCGCTGGGACCCGGCACCACCGACACCTCGGCTCCGACCCGTCGCGCCACCGCCACCGCGGCCGTTCCCGGGTCGGCGACCGCCGGGGTCCCCGCGTCGGTGAGGAGGGCCACGACGGACCCGGCCCGGAGCTCCCTCTCCAGCTCGTCGGCGCGGACACGTTCGTTCCCCACGAAGAACGACCGTAGCTTCGCGCCCACCCCGAGCGCCTCGAGGAGGACTGCGCTGCGACGCGTATCTTCGGCGTAGACGACGTCGGCCGTCGCGACGACCTCACCGAGACGGCGAGGTACGTCGCCGAGGTTGCCGATCGGGGTTGCGCAGACGATGAGGCGTCCCGGCACACGGCCAGGTTAGGTGCGGACCCGGAGCACCTCGACCGTGGTACCCCGAGGCGGAGGCGGCCTCCAGGTCGCCAGCTCTGCCACCATCACCGCCCCGGGCAGCCGGAGGAACCGTCCCGGGTCGAGGCGTCGGACGCCCACCACCCGACCGTCGGCGTCGAAACCGACCACCATCAACGGCTCGGCCATCCCCCGCCCGTGGACCGCCCCACCTCCGAGGAGCAGACCCGTTCCCCGGCAGCGGGGCCGGAGTCCCCTCCACCGACGTCCGAACCCCGACGCGACCTCGAGGGGACCGGACCTCCATCCGACCGCGACCAGCTCGACGATCACGCCGACACCGTATCCGACGGGTCGGCGGTCGGCCAGAGGTCAGGGTGCGAAGACGTCGACCAGGTCGCCCACCCCCGGGTCGGAGACCCCGACCATCACGACGTCGGCACCTTCACGTCGGACGACGACCGACCCGGCCGGGTCGGCGGCCGCCTGCACATACGCCTCGAGGGCTTCGGCCAGTTCGGCGGCGTCGGCGGCGGTGTCGCCCCGGTACCGGTAGACGAAGATCACATCCGTCCCGTCGAACCAGAGCCGGTACCGGTCACCACCCCATCCTTCCGCGGCCACGTCGGTGGTCGACATGTCGAGCTGCTGGGAGAGCATGGCCCGGATCCCGAACTCTCCCCAGGTGGCGTCGTAGACGAGTTCGTATCCGGGTGGAGGATCCCATTCGGGGATGGTCACGGGCATCGGCAGGTCCCGTCGGTAGTCCCGGGGGTGGATGATCTGTTCGGTGGAGAGTGGAGGTTCGCCGTAGGCGGCGTCGACCGCTTCGAACCCCCCGTCGGCGTAGAGTCGTTGGACGAACCCGAACCCCTCCCGGTAGGGGAAGATCAGCGACTCCTGCAGGAACCCGGGTACACGGTCGAACACGGCGGAGTCGGCGGCGAAGGCTTCTGCGAGAAGCCGGCCCCGGTCCTCTTCGGAGAGCTGCTGGGCGAAGAGGATCTGGGTGAGGTAGGCGTCGCCTTCGATCAGGCTCAGGTAGGCCTCGGCGGCGTCGAACTCCTCGGAGTCGACCGCCTCCGAGTAGACGTCCCACATGCCGAAACGCTGGTCGGTCAGCGCGTGGGTGAGTTCGTGGACGAGGGTCGCCTCCTCGAGGGGGGAGAGGGTCTCCGCCGAGGCCGGCACGACGAGCTCCCCCGTGTCTCCGTCGTAGAACCCGGCGACCTGCTCGCCGTAGAGGTCGGCGTAGGTCTCGCCCAGATCCAGGTCGGGGCCGATCAGCCCCAGGAGCCGATAGAGGGCTTCGTCGGCTTCGACGTCTTCGAGCTGCTCCGAGATGTCGGCACGCACCCGGTCGGCCAGCTCCTGCGGACTCACCACCGTCACCGTGGGCGCCGTGGTGAAGCTGAGACCGCGGAGCTGTTCGGTGAGGGCCACCAGCTCGGCGATGCGGCGACGGACCGCTTCGGGGAGGTCTTCGGTGCCGGGAGGGAGCGTGAGGGAGGTGGTGGGGGCCGCCTCGGTCGACGGGCTCGCCGGTTCGGTGGAGGACGGTCCGGTGGTCTGGGACGCGACGGAAGACCCGTCGACCGTGGTCGTCGGGCCACCCGCGGGGGTGCAGGCCGCGACGAAGATCGCGAGGAGTACGAACGGGGATATGCGACGAAGCACGGGGTCAGGGTATCGGCTCGGACGGTCTGGTCCAGTCCGGAGTCCCCGTTTCGTCCTGCGGGCCCGGACGGCCGGGCCCGGCCCGGAACCCGTCTGGGGCTCTGGTTCCGACCGTGGAGGTGACGGGATTTGAACCCGTGGCCTCTTCCGTGCGAGGGAAGCGCTCTGCCGGACTGAGCTACACCCCCAGGAGCGGCGTCATTGTAGACGCCCTGGTTCAACCATCCAGCCGTTCGCTGAGTTCCCTCCTCAGACGTTCCTGCACGACGGTGGCGGTGAGATCGGCCCGGGACCGCTCGGTGAGGGACCGGGCGATGTCGGTGGTTCTGCGGAGCCCTGCGGTCATCCCGTCGGGATAGTCGAACTCGGCGAGGAGGTCCACGATGGCGCCCATCGCCTCCAGCGTCCGTTCGGGTTCGTCCAGGTCTCCGTCCCGGAGACGGTCCAGCAGCCGTCTCCTCAGCTCCCCCACCGCCTCACCGAGACCGTGGAGATAGGGGACGGGGTCGAGAGCGAGCTCGTCGGGGAGGGGGAGGCGCCGACCGGCGAACAACGCGGCCGTGAGGCGCGCCTCGGCGTATTCCTTCGCCGCGTCGGCGACGAAGCCGGCATGCAGGATGTCGGGGTGGGCTTTCAGGCTCTCCTGGGTCCCGGCCAGGCGGGCTGCTGCCTCGGCCATCAGCGCCTCCGCCTCGTCCCACTCTCCCCGGTGAAGGCTCCGAATGGCGTTCGCCGAAGCCCTGATCACCCGGCGGCAATCCGAGAGGGCCTGCTCGCGCACCAGATATCGGTCGTCGAGGACCTTCCGTACCGCCTGGGCCAGGGCTTCGAGTTCAGGAACCGCCACCGGTCACTTGCCGGCGACGATCCGGATCTGCGGCTGGTCCACCGGCAGCGGCTCGGCCATGGCGTGGGCCTGGACCGCCTGTTGGAGCCGCCGGTTCCGCAGCTGCATGAGCATCGCCAGGTACCAGGCCATCAGCCCGTCGATCGCCAGGGAGATGAGCAGCCAGTTCACCGACGCCCTCAGATACGCCAACGTGAGGGTGCCGACGCTGGCCACGACGAGGACGGCGATCGTGCGACGCCTCCGCGCCCGGACGACGTCACGGCCGGTGACCGAACCCCGGTCGTAGTGACGCTGCTGGACGTCGGCCATGAAATGGGTCCAGCGGTCGAACTCCTCGGTGGAGCTGAGGGGCGCGTCACGCCGCGAACCGAAGAAGGAGGGGAAGAGGTAGAAGCCCCAGACCCCCGCGATCAGCAGCGCTCCGATCAAAAACAGCGAGTCAGACATTGGTGGGCGTGTTCCGATCCGGTATCGAGTCGGAGCGTAGCCGTTCGAGTTCGCGAACTGCAACCATGCCCCTCATTCCGGTTCCCTCCGCCAAGAACCCGACTTGCCTCCGGCCTTGTGCAACAGCCTCACCGGCCCGATCTCGACACCCTTGTCGATCCCTTTCACCATGTCGTACAGGGCCAGCGCCCCCACCGACGCCGCCGTCATCGCCTCCATCTCGACCCCCGTCCGGGCGGTCGTCGACACGGTCGCCACGATCCGGGCCCCCACCCCCACCTCCTCGACCGACACGACGACCGCCGTCAACGGAAGCGGATGGCACAGCGGGACCAGGTCGGGCGTCTTCTTGGCGGCCATGATCGCCGCCAGACGAACCGAGGCGAGGGCGTCGCCCTTGGGTAGCTCCCCGGCGAAGAGCCGCCGCCGCACCTCCGGGCCGAGGGCGACGAACGCCTCGGCGGACGCCTCACGCGCCGTCTCCGGCTTGGCGGAGACGTCCACCATCCGCACCTCGCCTTCGGCGCTGAGATGTCCGAACTCGGTCATGGGGCCCCCTCCCTCCGGTTCTCCGGCCAGCGGAACATCTCCAAGGTCACCGGGTCTCCTCGGTCCACCACGTCGACACCGACGGGGATCACGGCGAAGGCGTCGGCGGCGGCGGCGGCCGACAACACGTTGGAAGCCTGGCTCCCCGCCGACCGGGCCACCCAGCGGCCGTCCTCCACCGCGACGATGACCCGAAGGAAGACCGTTTTCGCGGGGTCGGTGACGAACCGCTCCCCCGCCACTGCGGGGACCCGAGGCCGGAACAGGAACCTGGAACCCATCATCTTCAGCAGGGCCGGGCGGAGGAACTGCTCGAAGGCGACCATCACCGACACCGGGTTCCCGGGGAGGCCGAACAGCGGCGTCTCGCCGAGATGTCCGAAGGCGAACGGTTTGGCCGGCTGCATCGCCACCTTCCAGAACTCGACGTCCCCGAGCTCGGCGAGGACCGCCTTCACCAGGTCGTATTCGCCCATGCTCACCCCACCCGAGGTGGCGACCACGTCCGCCACCTCGGCACCTCGCACGAGCGAGGAAGTCAAGGCGTCGGCGTCGTCGCCGACGATCCCCAAGTCGATGACTTCGGCACCCAACTCGTCGAGGAGGCCGGTGAGCAGCGGACGGTTGGCGTCGCGGATCATGCCGGGGCCGAGTTCGGCGGTGTCGGGAGGGACGACCTCGTCTCCCGTGGACAGGATCGCCACCCGGGGTCGGCGGTGCACTTCCGGGGCGGCCACCCCGATCGTGGCCAACGACCCGAGATGCGGCGGTGTGAGACGGGTACCGGCCTCGAACACCACCGTCCCCGCTTCGACGTCGCCCCCAGCTCGGCGGACGTTTGCCCGGGGCTCCGCCGCCAGGATCATCACCTTGCCCTCCCCCGGCTCGGTGTCCTCCACCCGGACGACGGTGTCCGCCCCCGACGGGAGCGGCGCCCCCGTCATGATCTTGATGGCGGTGCCCGGCTCGACGCGGCCGTCGGCGACGTGGCCGGCGGGGACGTCTTCGATCACGTCGAGCTCCACGGGGAGGTCGCCGACGTCGTCGGCGCGCACGGCGTACCCGTCCATCGCCGAGTTGGCGAAGGGGGGAACGTCGTGGGGGGCGACCACGTCCTTCGCCAGGGCCAACCCGAGGGCGTTCCACAGCGAGATGGCTTCGACGGGCAGGGGACGCATCGCCGCCAAAACGTCCCGTTGGGCGTCGGGGAGGGGCCTCATCGACTGAGCACCTCCTCGAGGACACGGCGGAAGTCGTCGCCGTATCGGGCCAGGCCGAGCTCCACCGACGCCTCCAACAGACCCAACGGGGTCCCCACGTCGAGCAGGTCACGATCGGCGACGTATCCGCGCACCCGACCCATGCGCGCCAGTTCGTCGATGGCGTCGGTGAGCTGGATCTCACCCCCCACCCCCGGTTCGGTCTCCCCCAGGATGTCGAAGATCTCGGGCTGAAACAGGTACCGCCCGATCAGTCCCAGCCGTGACGGAGCCTCGTCGACCCCCGGTTTCTCCACCGCCCCCGCCAGCTCCAAGATGCCGTCTCGCTCCGGACCGCCGGGAACCACCACGCCGTACCGGGACAGATATTCGTCGTCGAGGCGACGCAGGCACATCACCGAAGCGTCGCCGTCGGCGGCCTCCACCAGCGACCCCAACACGTCGTGGCCCGGCGGGACGATGTTGTCGGCCAGCAGGCAGAAGAACGGGCGGTCCCTCACCATCTCCCGTGCCTCGTAGACGGCGTGGCCGAGACCGAGCGGCTCCTCCTGGACGACGGGGCGGATCCGCATCCCTTCCAGACCGGGAAGTCGGTCTTCGACGAGGAAATGCTGCTGGATGAGGTGGCCCACCTCCAGGTCGACCACGATCACCGCCTCGGTTGCGCCCGCCCGGGCTGCCTCCTCGACGGCGTACTGGATGGCGGGGCGGTCCACGACCGTCAGCAGAGCCTTGGGGACGACCCGCGTCGCCGGTCTCATCCTCGTGCCCCGACCGGCAGCCGGGATCACGGCAACGTCGACGTTCACGTAGGTACCTTTCGCTCGGATCCTCGGATCATGCGCTGGATGTTGGCCCGGTGCCGGAAGACGACCAGGACGAGGATCGCCACCAGCCACCACAGGGCCGGAGGCCTCACACCCCGCCACCAGGCGAGGGGGACGGTCAGCACCACCACGGTGAGGGATCCGATCGACGCCACCTTCGTCAACCGGACGACGACCACCCACACCGCCGCCAGCACCGCCGCGGCGACCGGGACGACGAAGGCGAGCACCCCGGCCGTCGTCGCCACCCCCTTGCCTCCCCGGAAACGGTGGTACAAGGGGTAGCAGTGGCCGAGGACGGCCGCCAGACCGGCGGCGAAGGCGACCGACGAGTTCGGCAGGACCTCGTTCCCGGCGGCGATCCAGCCGATGGCGGCGGCCATCACGCCCTTGAAGGCGTCCCCGACCAGCACCATCACCGCCGGGCCTTTCCCGAGGGTCCGCAGCACGTTCGAGGCCCCCGGGTTCCCGCTCCCCACCTCGTGGATGTCGACGCCTCTGCTCCGGGCGACGACGACGGCGAAATCGATACTGCCGAGGAGGTATGAGCCCACCACCGCCAGCACCGCTGAGACGTCCATGGACGGCGAGTCTAGGGACTCGGCCACCCCCGCCCGGCGAGCGCGAACGACGGCGAACCCACCCCGAAGGGGCATGGTCCGGACATCCGGGAAGCGAAGCTACACTGCCGGGGTTCGCCGTCTCGGTTCGGAGACCCATGCCTACCTACGAGTACGCGTGCAAAGAATGCGGAGAGCGGATCGAGGTGTTCCAGCCCTTCTCCGCCAAGCCGCTACGCCGCCACGAAGGCTGCGGCGGTGAGCTGAAGAAGGTCTTCCACGCCCGTGGCGTCGTCTTCAAAGGATCCGGCTTCTACGTCACCGACTCCCGGCCGAAGAGCGGATCCTCCGACTCGGAGTCCTCGAGCTCGACGGAGCCGTCGAGCTCGGCAGACGACTGAACCCGACACAGCGACCCTCTTCCCGGACGCGGCTCCGCCCGATACGTTGGACCGGTGCTCTGGTTGAGCCGACCGCCGTATCTGCGCTGGGTGGGCGCCGGCGTGGTGGTGGTGCTCGCCCTCTACGGCCGCCTCGCACCCACCGCGACCGAGCTGCGCCCCTTCGCCGACCGTGCGATCGCCGTCGGCGAACAGGTGACCGCCTCCGACGTCGAGTTCCGCCCCGTCCCCGTCGGGTTGCTCCCCGACGTCCGCCTCCCCCTCGTGGCGGACCGTCCCGTCGAAGCCGGTGAACCCGTCCTCCCCGCCCGAACCGCCATCACGCCGCCGGAGAACTGGTGGGTGATGGAGCTCGGGGTTCCCTCCGGAGCCGTCCCGGGAGCCGCCGCCCGCCTCGTCGCCGCCGGACCCGTCACCGCCGTCGTCCCCGGGATGGTGGTGGGTCTCACCGGCACCGCAGATGCCTTCTCCGGCGGCCTCCGGGCCCTCGTCGCCGTGCCCGCCGAAGCGATCGAGACGGTGGCGTCAGCAGCGGCCGAGCAGCGGCTCACCGTGCTCCTCGAAGCGGCCTCGATCCCCCGGTTCGCGAACACCGACGCAGACTGATCTAACCTCCCGGCGTGCTCGACGCCGTCATCTGGGGACTCGTCCAGGGCCTCACCGAATTCCTCCCCATCTCATCCAGCGGACATCTGGTCCTCGTGCCTGCGTTCCTCTCCAGGCTGGGCTGGTCGATCTCCCAACCCAGCCTGGCGGTCTCCGCCGTCCTCCATCTCGGCACCCTCACCGCCGTCGTCGCCTACTACCGACGTGACCTCGCCCTCCTCGGCCGCGCTCGCACCGACCCCACCGCCCGACGCCTCCTCGGCCTCCTCGCCCTCGGGACCCTCCCCGCCCTCGCCGGGTTGCCCCTCCGGGACTCGATCGACGCCTTCGAGGATTCGCCCCGCAACGTCGCCGCCGCCCTCGTCGCCACCGGGATCGTGCTCGCATTGGGCAGCAGGCTGCTGACCGGGACCCGACGTCTCGAATCGGGCACCTGGCGTGACGCCCTCCTCGTCGGAGTCTTCCAGGCCTTCGCCCTCGTCCCCGGGATCTCCCGGTCGGGGATGACCATCACCGCAGGCGGCGGTCGACGTTTCGACGCCACCGAAGCGGCACGCTTCTCGTTCCTGCTGGCGATCCCCACCATCGCCGGTGGAGGACTCCTGTCGGTGCTCGACCTCTCAGGTGAGATCACCCCCGGACCGATGGTCGCAGGACTCGTCGTGTCCGCCGTCTCCGGATACGCAGCCATCGCGCTGCTGCTCCGGACGCTCGCCCGAGTCGGACTTCGACCCTTCGCCGCCTACTGCCTGATCGTCGGCGCCATCGGCTTCGTCGTCCTCTGAGACGACGGCCCTCAACCGACCAGCACCCTCCTCAGGGAGCCGAGGCCGCCGGTGAGGGCATCCCGGCCGTACAGGGCGACCACGTACATCGCCCGTTCCACCGGAAGGCTGGTGACACCGATCGAGGCGATCTCCAAGTCGGGGTCGTAACGCCGTCGCAGGCGCTCGAGGGTGGCCCGACCCGTCCCCGTCACCGCCGGCGGCGCCACCAAGACCCACCATCCCGCGCCGAACCCGGCGAGGACGACCAGCGGCACCAGGCCCACGGTGAGACCGTCGGCGAGCCGCTGCTCCATCCACCAGCCGGAGATGACCACCGTCACCCCGAGGATCAACAACGTGACGAACCTGACGGTGGCGGTCAACCAGGGGGGAAGCATCAACCCGTCCATACGCCGCTCCAGGTCGGAGACGGCGAGCGACGCCGCCGACAACGGCATCGCCAGCGAAGACCCCTCCGGACGAACCGAACCGATGAGCGCCCGCTCCACCGGTTCGAGGTGGGCGTCGGCCGGCGGCAACGCTCGAAGAACCAGGCTGGCGGTCCGCTCCCGGACCTCGATGACACCCGACCACACCAGGAACCCGAGGGCCGTCTCCACGACCCGCCGACGGCCCCCTGCCATGAGCGCCGTCTGGTAGAAGGTCGGGTCACCCGGGTAAGGCGGGGTGGCCCTGCGGGCGAACACCCGAGGCGCGACGAAGATGATCATCGCCACCACGATCGCGAGCCCTGCCCATGTGAGAACCGTGTCCGGTCCCAGCCCCGCCATGGTCTTCAGGCTACTCGTCGCCTTCCGCAGGGGAAGGGGGACGTCCGAGGACCCCGAGCCTGCCCACCGTTGCCGACCAGCGACCGTCGCCATCCTCCGCCGAGCCGCCCGACGGCTGCTCACTGGCTGTAGTTGGACGACATCCTCATCGTCTCCGCCAGGTGGACGTTGACGAGAGCAGGCTTTCCCGACTCTCTGGCCCGTTCCAAGGCGGGAACGATCTCGGCGGGATCCTCCACGAACTCGCCGTAGCCTCCCAACGCCTCCACCATGGCGTGGTACGGACGGACACCCAGGTCGGTCGCCACCAGCCGGTCCGGGTAGAACATCCGATGGATCGTCTTGATGTTCGCCCAGACGCCGTCGTTGCCGACCACACCGATGATCGGCAAACCGAGACGCACCATCGTGTCGAACTCCATCCCGTTGAACCCGAATGCGCCGTCCCCGTACACGATCCCCACCAGCTTGTCGGGGAACGCCACCTTGGCGGCGATGGCGAATGGCGCCCCCGTCCCCAGGGTGCCGAACGGTCCCGGATCGAGGACGTGGCCCGGAGTGGACACCTGCAGCCACTTCGCCGTGGTGGAGACGATGTCGCCGCCGTCCACCGCCACGATGGCGTCCGGACCGAAGAAGCGGGCGACGTCACGTCCGAACCGTTGAGGCATGACCGGAACCGAATCGTCCTCGGCCTGGGCTTCCGCCTCGGCCTGGCGGGCGGCGTCCTCGTCGAGCACCTCCTTCGCCCAGGACGACATCCCGTCGCGGCCGAACCGGTCGGCGGCGGCGACGAGCTGGGCGACCGCCGTCGCCGGATCGGCGACCACCCCGATGTCCGCCGTCCGGTTCCATCCGATCTTCGTGGGATCGGCGTCCACCTGGACGACGGTGGCGTCGGAGGCGACCGTCTCGCCGTATTTCGTCCGGAAATCCCAGTCGACCCCGAGGGCGAGGACCAGGTCGCATCCGGCGAAGGCGACCGACCGGGCGTGGCGCCCGAGGAGAGGATGGTCGAACCCCAGCGCACCCCGAGCCCGACTGTTGAGGAAGGTGGGGGCGCCGAGAGCCTCCGCCAGCTCCCGGAGGGGAAACGGCTGGTCTCCCCTCGGCCCGGCACCGGCGAAGATCATCGGACGTTCCGCGGCCGCCAACGCCTCCACGACGGCGTCGAGGGTCTCGGGGTCGAGCCCTCGGAGACGGTTCGCCCGATACCCCGACGGCCACGACACCGCCGACTCCTCCACCATGTCGAACTGGACGTCCATGGGGACGTCCAAGAACACGGGCGCCCCACGGCCGGTGAAGGCGTGACGGGCGGCCGTGGCCACGTAGTCGGCGAGACGTTCGATCTGCCAGGCCGTGGCAGACCAGGCGGTGACCGAACCGAACAGCCGAGGATGGTCCATCTCCTGGAGCCCGCCCTTCAGCTCCTGGCGAAGCATGTGACGTCCGCCGATCAGCAGCATCGGCGTCCCCGAATACCAGGCGTTCGCCACCCCGGTCACCGCATCGGTCACCCCCGGACCCGCCGTGACCGCCGCCACCCCTGTCTCTTATACACATCTCCGAGCCC
>WFOA01000029.1 GCA_015488325.1 Acidimicrobiia bacterium
CCCCTGACCCACCGGCCCGGAGCCCGTCCCCGACCGGTCGTCCCCGAAGGGCCCGAGTCCGGATACCATGACGTCATGCGACGTCGGATGTTGCTTTCTGCCGTTGTCGGCGCCGGGATGTACCTGGCGACCCCCTTCGCCCTCAAACGAGCCTTCGCGCCTCCCCGACGGGAGATCCCCCACACGCCCCGGGATCTCGGCCTCCCCGAAGAGGAGGTGTGGATCGACGGTGCCAACGGCACCAGACTCCACGCCTGGTGGGTGCCGGTGGAACACCGGGCACCCGCGGTGATCGTCCTGCACGGGTGGGGTGGGAATGCCTCACTGATGCTGCCCGTCGGGCCCCACATCCACCGGGCCGGGTTCCACGCCCTCTTCCTCGACGCCCGGAACCACGGGTTGAGCGAACACGACGACTTCTCTTCGATGCCCCGATTCGCCGAAGACCTCGAAGCCGCCTTCCGCTGGCTGGAAGGACGCGACGACGTCGCCGACATCGGGATCGTCGGCCATTCGGTCGGCGCAGGCGCGGCGATCCTCGCCACCTCCCGGGGCCTCCCGGCGAAGGCCGTCGTCTCGGTGTCAGCGTTCGCCCACCCCGGCGAACTCATGCGGGCCCAGGGGCCGTTGGCACGACTCCCACGTCCGATCCGCTGGTGGGTCCTGCATCACCTCGAACGCATGATCGGGTTCCGGTTCGACGAGATCGCCCCCCGCAACCGCATCGGCGACGTCACCGCTCCCCTCCTCCTCGTCCACGGCGACGCCGATCCGGTGGTCCCCGTCTCCGACGCCTACGAGCTGGCCGATCGGATGCGTGAGCGCCGACTGATCGTCGTCCCCGGCGGTGGCCATTCCGACCTGGAACCGTTCCAGCCCTACCTCCCCCACGTGCTGGAGTTCCTGTCCGAGCATCTCGAAGCCCGGGTCTGACCGACCTCACGCCAGGAACAGGGCCGGCTCCTCCACGTTCTCGAGGACCATCGCCATGAAACGCCGCCCCAACCCGCCGTCGATCACCCGATGGTCGTAGGACAGGGAGAGCGGCATCACCGGTGCCACGTCCACCCGCCCCTCCCGGACGACCGGACGAGCCGTCGCCCGACCCGCCGAGAGGATCCCCGTCGTCCCCGGCGGCACGATCGGCGTGCCGAAGCCGCCTCCCAACGCACCGATGTTGGAGACGGTGAACGTCTGCCCGGAGAGCTCGTCGGGCCGCAGTTTCCGCTCTTTGGCCCCCTCCGCCAGCCGAACGATCTCCGCCGACAGCTCGAGGAGGCCCAACCGGTCGGCGCCGCGGACGACCGCCACCATCAGACCCTCGGGCGTGTCGACGGCGACCCCGACGTCGATGTCGCCGTGGACGATCAGCTCGTCGCCGTCGAGGGTGGCGTTGAACTCGGGGTAGGCCCGCAGGGCGGGGACGACCGCCATCACCAGCAGGGCGTCGAGGGCGATGGAGACGCCGTGGCGGTCTTCGAGGGCTCGACGCGCCGCCAGGAGCCTGGTGGCGTCGGCCTCGTCGAAGGTGGTGACGTGAGGAATCTCCGACCAGGATCTCGCCATGTTGGCGGCGATGGTGCGTCGCAGCTTGGACAGCCGCCGGCGTTCGTCGCCCGCTCGGGTCGCCGCCGCCGAAGGCGCCTGTTCGGGTCGGGGGACGTCGGCGCCCTCGGCGGCCGCCAGGACGTCTTCGCGGGTGATCCGCCCGTTCGGGCCCGTCCCTGTGACCGCGGCCAGGTCGACACCCAGTTCCCGAGCCAGCTTCCGAACCAGCGGCAACGCCTGCACCTTCGGCGTTCTTGCACTGGTCTGTGTGGCCGGAGCGGGGAGCTCTTCGGCCTCTTCGTCCAGGGTCCCCACGATCGGGGCTGCCGAGGGCGACTCATCCCAGGTCTCACCGGGCTCTCCGATGACCACGAGGATCTCCCCGACCCGCAGGGTCTCCCCTTCGGCCGCTCCGTGATGCAGCACCACCCCCGCGAAGGGAGAGGGGATCTCCACCACCGCCTTGTCGGTCTCGACCTCCACCACCGGTTCGTCGGCGGCGACCGTCCCGCCCACCGGCACCAGCCATCGCACGATCTCCGCCTCGGTGAGGCCCTCTCCGATGTCCGGAAGCCGAAACTCCTGTGCCATGTCCCTCCCTTCGCTGCCCCGACCCTAGGCCGTGAGCGTCTCCTCGGCCGCGGCCACGATCCGTCCGACCGACGGCAGGTAGTACTGCTCGGATTTCTTGAGGGGGACGACCGTATCCCAACCCGTGACCCGCTTGGGCGGGGCCTGGAGGGAGTAGAGGGCCCGTTCGGCGACCAGTGCCGCCACCTCGGCTCCGAACCCGAGGGTCCTTGGGGCTTCGTGGACGACCACCACCCGTCCCGTCTTCTCCACCGAGGCCAGCAGCCGGTCTGTGTCCAGAGGCACCAGGGTTCGCAGATCCACCACCTCGGCCGACACGCCCCGTTCGGCGAGCACCTCGGCGGCCTGTCGGGTCTCTTTCATCATCGCCCCGTAGGAGACGAGGGTGACGTCGGTGCCTTCCCGTTCGATCGACGCCTCGCCGATCGGCACCGTGTGCGGATCCTCGGGGACGGTCTCTCGCACCGCCCGGTAGAGCCGGATCGGTTCGAGGAAGATCACCGGGTCGGGATCTTCGACGGCAGAAGCCAACAGTCCTTTGGCGTCGGCGGGACGTGACGGGACCACCACCTTGAGGCCCGGGGTGTGGACGTAGATGGTCTCGGTCGACTCGGAGTGGTGCTCGGCGGCCCCGATCCCGCCCCCGTACGGCATGCGGATCACCATCGGGGCGGTGAAGCGATGCCGGGACCGGTTCCGGATCCGGGCGACGTGGTTGACGATCTGATCGAAGGCGGGGTACGAGAACCCCATGAACTGGATCTCCACCACCGGACGCATACCCCCGACCGCCATCCCGAAGGCCATCCCGACGATGCCCGACTCGGCGACTGGGGTGTCGACGACCCGTTCAGGCCCGAATCGCCGTTGGAGCCCGTCGGTGATCCGAAACACCCCGCCGGTGCGGCCGACGTCCTCGCCGAGGATCACCACTTCGGGGTGCTCCGCCAGCGCCTGTTCCAGTCCCTGGTTGAGGGCTTGCGCCAAGGTGAGGACCGCCATCACTGCCCCACCGACCGAAGCGCTTCGGCGCGCTGGTCCACCAGGTGCGGAGGGAGTTCGTCGAACATGGCTTCGAAGATCCGAGCCGGGCCGAGCCCGTCCATCCCTTCGGCCAGCTCGACGGCTCGTTCGATCTCCGTGGATGCCTCCGTCTCGAGCCGTTCCTGCCACTCCGGCGTCCACGCGTCCCGCTCCGACAGGAAGATCCGGACCCGTTCCAGGGGGTCACGACGGCGCCATTGTTCGACTTCGGATTCCTCCCGGTAGCGGCTGGGGTCGTCGGAGGTGGTGTGGGGGCCGAGCCGGTAGGTCACCGCTTCGATGAGGGTCGGACCGTCGCCCGCTCTTGCCCGGTCGATCGCCTCGGCGGTGGCGGTGAACACGGCGAAGAGGTCGTTGCCGTCTACCTGGACTCCCGGCATCCCGTAGGCGATGGCCTTCTCGGCGATCGTCTCCGACCGGGTCTGGGCGGTCCGTGGCATGGAGATGGCGTACTGGTTGTTCTGGCAGAAGAACACGACACCGAGCCCGTACACGGCGGCGAGGTTCATCGCCTCGTGGAAGTCCCCCTCCGAGGTCGCTCCATCCCCGAAGTAGGTGATGGCGATCCGTTCTTCTCCGAAGTGTCGGGCCGACCATGCCAGACCGACGGCGTGCAGCATGTGTCCGCCGACGGTGATGGAGGGAGGAAGCACCGACACGTGTTCGGGCGGGCGTCCACCCCGCTCGTCGCCGGTGCGCCAGGCGATGAGCAGCTCCCACGGATAACCCTGCATCCACATGGCGGCGGCGTCGCGGTAGCTGGCCACCATCCAATCTTCGGGGTCGAGGGGGGCGGCGCTCCCCACCTGGGCCGCCTCTTGGCCTTCGAAGGGGGCGTAGGTGGCCAACCGCCCCTGTTTCTGCAGCGCCGCGCATTTGCGGTCGAAGGTCCGGACGTAGACCATCGCCCGGTACAGCCGCCGTGTCAGGTCGACGCTCAGGGGCGGTTCTCCCAGCACATCCCCGCTCGGTGTGAGCAACTGGAGCATTCGGATCGGAGAGGGTAGCCGCCTCGACGGACCGCTCGGTCAATGACCGGATGCGCCGGCGCCTTCCCGTGCCAGGACCTCGTCGAGCTCGTCTTCGGTCATGAGCACCGCCCGGGCCTTGGAACCCTCCGAAGGGCCCACCACCCCCCGCTGTTCGAGGATGTCCATGATCCGTCCCGCCCGGGCGAACCCGATCCGAAGTTTCCGTTGCAGCATCGACGTCGACCCGAGTTGGGACCGGACGACCAGCTCCATCGCCTGACGCACCAGGGCGGCGTCTTCGTCCTCGAGCTCGTCCGCCTTGGCAGCGGCCGCGGCGGCCGCCGCCTCCAGCACCTCTTTGTCACGGTATTGGGCTTCCCGCTGCGCCTTCACCCAGGCGACGACGGCCTGGATCTCGTCTTCCCTCACCCACGCCCCCTGGATCCGCTGCGGGCGTGGCTCCTTGGCGGTGACGACCAGCATGTCGCCCATCCCGACCAGCTTCTCCGCTCCCGCGCCGTCGATGATCACCCGGCTGTCCGTCTGGGAGGCCACCGAAAACGCCAGGCGGCTGGGGATGTTGGCTTTGATGACGCCGGTGATGACGTCGACGGAGGGGCGCTGCGTGGCGATGACGAGGTGGATCCCCACCGCTCGGGCCATCTGCGCGATCCGCACGATCGCCTCTTCGACCTCCCTGCCCGCCACCATCATCAGGTCGTTCAGCTCGTCGACGACCACCACGATGTAGGGGAAGCGGTCGAACTGGTCGGTGTCGAGGCCGCCGGCGTCCAGTTTCTCCCGGTACCCGATGATGTCCCGTACGCCGGCGTCGGCGAGCAGGTCGTATCGGCGGTCCATCTCCGCCACCGCCCATTTCAGGGCGTCGGCCGCCTTCTTCGGGTTGACGATCACCCGGGTGAGCAGGTGGGGGACGCCGTTGTACTGGCCCAGCTCGACCCGTTTGGGGTCGACCATGATCAGGCGGACGTCGTCGGGGGTGGTCCGCATAAGGAGCGACGTCACGATCGAGTTGATGCACGACGACTTCCCCGCTCCGGTCGCCCCGGCGATGAGGACGTGGGGCAGCTCGGCCAGGTTGAGCATGACGGGACGCCCCGAGATGTCCATGCCGAGACCGACGGTGAGGGGGTGGGTGGCCCGGGCGGCTTCGTCGGAGCGGAGGATGTCGCCGAGGCTGACGAGGCGACGACGGCGGTTGGGGACCTCGACGCCGATCGCCGACTTGCCGGGGATCGGCACCAGCAGCCGCACGTCGGGGGTGGCGAGGGCGTAGGCGATGTCGTGGGCCAGGTTGGAGACCCGGTTGACCTTCACCCCCGGGGCGAGCTCGATCTCGTAGCGGGTGACGGTCGGGCCGGGGACGATCTTGGTCAGCCGGGCATCGACGCCGTGTTGACGAAGCGTATCCTCGAGCTGGTTGGCGGTGTCTTCGAGGATCCGCCGGTTCTGCTCTTCGCCGCCACCGAAGTCCAACAGGTCGAGGGGTGGGAGCTGGTAGCCACCGATGGGGGCCGTGACGGGCTTCGGTTTCGCGGGTTTCTTCGCAGGGGCGGGTCTCGCCTTCTTCGCCTTCGCCGCCGGTTTGGGGGTGCTCGGCCGTGGTTTCGGCGGGGGAGGCGGAGCCACGGGACGGGCGGGGGCTGCCTCGTGTCGGCCCACCCGCCGAACCGCCCTCCTGGCCGCCCGTCGGTCGGCGGCGACCACCCGGGCGGTGGCAGCGAACCGGCGGAGGGTCTTCCAGAGGTCGACGATGGCGACGGCGAGTTCCCGCACCGTGGTCCTGGTCACCACCAGCACCCCCATGCCGGTGACGGCGGTGAGGACCACGAAGGCTCCCCACGTGCCGAGGAGCCGCCGCAGCGGGAACGCCACCAGCGACCCGACCGCTCCTCCCCGTTGCTTCACCGCTTCGATGGAGCTGGCGAGGGAGACCGCTCCGGTGAGGAGATGGAACAGGGCGAGGGATCCGACGAAGGCGGCGGAGGCGCCGAGGACGAGTCGGCCTGCGCCGTCTCGGGACCGTCCGAGGATCATGCTCGACGCCAGGGCGGCGAGGACGACCGGGACGGCGTAGGCCCACACTCCGAACAACAGGGTGAGGCCGGCGTCGAGGAGTCGTCCCACGGGTCCGGCCTTGTCGAAGAAGGAGAGCACGACGAGGATGGCTACGACGAGGAGCACCAGGCCCCAGACGTCGTCGGCTTGGCGTCCCAGCCGGTCCCGGAGGAAGGTCCGCACCGTCTCCAGCACCGGACGGCGTGACGGCTTTCTCCGGGTCGTCTTCTTCTTGTTCTTGGCGGTGCGGGCCCGCGGGGGCCGCGCCGCCGGCTTCGACACCCGACTCCGCCCTCCAGACCCCCGACGGGTGGGTGTCTTGGTTGTCATGTGCCGTCGACGATAGACGACCCTGGCGGCTCCGCCAACGCTTTCGCGCGCGCAGAGCGCGATTAGTCGCGCGATCCGCGCGACCCCGTCGCGGATCGGACGACGACCCGGTAGCGTCCCCGGGATGACTGCGCCCACGGTCCCCTACCGTCCCCCACGTCGGCGGTCCGAAGAGTTGGTGGCTCGGGGCCGCGCCTTCCTCGCCGAAGTCCGGACCCTGGGAACCGACTGGCGCAAGGGCTATGACTCTCCGCCCTCGTCTAGCGACGGTGCGGCGCCACCCCACAGCGCCGGGATCGGCGTGAACCAGATCCGGTCGTCCATCCGCCCCGTGAGCGGCCCGGTGTAGAACACGACACCGGCGATGAAACGGTCACCGAGCCGATCCCGCAGGAACCGCAGACCCCGGGCGTCGGCCTTGTTCACGGTGGCTGCGGACTTGATCTCCACGGCAATCACGGTCCCGTCGGTTCGTTCGATGATCACGTCCACCTCGACCCCCGACCGGTCTCGAAAGTGGGAGAACATGATCGGCTCGTCGATCACGGCGGCCTGCTTCCACAGTTCGGTGAAGACGAACGACTCGACGAAGGCGCCGCCCAGGGGTGACTGCGAAAGACGATGTGCGTCCATGCCGAGAGCCGCCGCCGCCAACCCGGTATCGGTGACATGCAGCTTCGAGCGTTTCGCCGTCTTGGTCGACACACCGATCGTCCACCCTGGCAGCTCGTACAGCAGGTACAACCGCACGAGCAGGTCGGTGTAGGTCCTCACGGTGGCAGGGTGGATCCCGAGCGCGTTCCCGAGCTCCGAGAGGACGACCGGCGCTGCGGTCCGCTCTGCGACCAGCCGGTAGAGACGTCCCACAGTGCCCGGCCGGCGCACGTCCACCATGTCCGGCAGATCCCGGTCTGCCACCGCGGTGAGGTATGCACCAAACCACCGTCGTCTCGCTCGACCAGGGACGCGGAGCAACACTCCTGGATAGCCACCCGCGGCCACCAAGTCGAACACGTGCGGGCGACGGAGTTCGGTCTGCACGGTCGGTACTTCACCGGAGGCGAGGACCGTCGCCAACCAGCGGTCCGGTACCTGGAGGATCTCCGCCACCGACAGTGGAGGAAGCCACAGACGATGGGCACGACCGGTGAGGGTTTCAGTCCCGTGTGGTAGAAGCGCCGAGCTCACCGATCCTGCCAACAGGAAACGGCCGGCACCTCCTTCGCGGTCCACCACCCTCTTGACGACGCTCAGAACCTCTGGGACCTTCTGAAACTCGTCGATGACGACGAGTCCTGGGGACAGCAGCGGCGTGGTCACGTCCTCCTTGAGTGCCGACAGTGTTTGCTCGTCGTCGAGATCGAGGATCACGGCGTCGCGTCGGGCTGCGAGCCGATGCAGGATCGTCGACTTCCCCGACCCTCGGGGCCCCTCGACGAGGATGGCCGGTTCCTCGTCCAGGAGCATATCGATGAAGGCCTCAGCGTCCCGCGGAACGTGGCCGGTGATCCTGATCACGTCAGGAGCCTAGTGGGCAACTAGCGTAACTCGCGTTTTCGTCCCTCTTCTAATCGCGTTTTCGTCCCAGCCCTAGTCGCGTTGTCGTCCGACGCCGTCCTGCGTGATCGTCCTTCATTCCAGGCACGGCAATCGTATGGTCTGCACTCCCGTTTCACCACCCCTCGAGCGGCCGGGGTGCTCGCATCGCTTGATCCGTCTCTTCC
>WFOA01000030.1 GCA_015488325.1 Acidimicrobiia bacterium
CAGTCCCCGACCGGCCCTCCTTCGAGATGACCTTCCGGGTCGGGGACGACGTCGCCGGGAGACTGATCTGGGCCCGTCCGGACTTCTTCGAGGCGATGCGGGTCAACCGGGTCGGCGACGCATGGACCTTCGACTACGACATGTACCGGGCGGCGGACGGCGTCGGGATCGCCGACCCCGACGATTCGACCTTCCAACCCGACCTGAGCTCCCCCACCGAGCCGAGCCTCCCACCCGATCCGGTGGTGCCGTGGCAGATCCTCATCGAGCCGATGGATCCGCCACAGGCGTGGGCCGCCGTCGCCGCAGACGGCGTCGACATGGCCCCGGCCGTGCCGATCCATCCCGAGGCGACGGTCGCCTGGGCGACGGCCGGATTCCGCCTCGAGGTCGCCGACGACGGGATCCCGCTGCTCGTGGACCGACCCGGATTCCAACGCTTCGAGGTCACCTCCCTCGACCGCCGGGCGATCCGGGCCGGGGAGGTCGGCAACGGGACACGGCTCGGGTTCGGCTACGCCCTCCATCTCGCCGCCACCACCTCCCCAGAGCAGTACGGGGTCCTCGCCGACGGCATCGTTACCTTCGCCGACTACCGGAAGGCCGCCGCCGCCGCCGCGACCTGCGCCGGCACCGCGCCCGTCTTCGACGACGAAGCCGGGCTCTACACCTGGGCCGACGACGCCGTCACCGCCGAATGCGTGGCCCGTTACGTGGACGACATCGAAGCGGTGTGGCGCCTGGACAGCCGATGGCTCGACGAAGACGAATGGACCGAGATCTACTACACGGTGGAGGGCGTGCCAGAGGCGGCCGAGATGTACCGGAACGAGGAGGGCCCCGAGATGCCGCTCGTGTCCGGCGACGGATGGGCGCTGTCGATCAGCGAACGGCCACCCGGATACTGTACGAGGTCGAGCTTCCCGGGCGGCTTCTCCGAGGGATGCTGGGTGCCCGCCCAGATGCAGATCCCCGGAACGTTGTATCTGGACGAGTCGCTGTCCTTCGGCCCGGCCGGCCCCACGGGGGCGAGCCTGCTGGGTGTCGTCACCGCCGACGTGGATCGGGTGGTGATCTCCTTCGCGTTCGGGGGTTCCGTCGAGGTGGCGCCGGGCGACCGTCGGGTCTTCGGGTTCCGGGGGTTCGGCCTCCTCTACCACCCCGGGACCCGGGGTGCGGCGGTGAAGGTCGACCTCTACGACGGCGACACCCTGGTCGGCTCGTACGAGACGACGACCTGCGACCCCCATCCGGCCGCCGGAGCGGTGATGGACGCGGTCTGCGGCGACCGGTGACGCGGTCTGCCCCGCTCAGTCCGACGCCCGCACCCATTCGCCGATGCGACGCACCGCTTCGGCGACGTCGGCGGTGGATTCCGAATAGGAGAAGCGGACGAACCGATGACCTTGGGCGGGATCGAAGTCGATGCCGGGGGTGGCGGCGACGCCGATCTCCTCCAGCCAGCGGGCGGTGAGTTCGCGGCTGTCGTCGGTGAGGTGGGAGACGTCGGCCCAGACGTAGAAGGCGCCGTCCGGTGGGGCGATCCGTTCGATCCCGGCGGCGGCCAGCCCCGAGATGAGCACGTCCCGGCTGCGGGCGTAGCGGGCGACGTTGGCGTCGAGTTCTTCGCCGCAGTCGAAGGCCGCCACCGCGGCGAGCTGGGAGACGGTGGGAGGCGAGATGAACAGGTTCTGGGCGAGCCGTTCGATGGCGCCCATCAGGTCGGCGGGTGCGACCAGCCAGCCGAGGCGCCAGCCCGTCATCGAGTAGTACTTGGAGAAGGACTGGACGACGATCGCCGACGGGCTGAGGGCGGCGGCCGTGGGTGCAGGCCGGGTGTAGGTGATCCCGTGGTAGATCTCGTCGGAGACGAGGCGGATCCCCGCCCGGTCGCAGAACCCGGCGACCCGCAGCAGCTCGCCGGGGGTGTGGGTGGCTCCGGTCGGGTTGGACGGGCTGGCGACGACCAGGCCGTCGAGGGGTGCGGCCGCGTCGATCAGGTCGGGGGTGAGCACGTATCGGGTGTCGGGCCCGACCCTGATCCCCACCGGTTCGAGCCCCAACGCCTCGATGATGTTGCGGTAGGCGGCGTAGCCGGGCTCGGTGATGCCGATGCGGTCGCCGACGTCGAAGGCGGCGAGCATCGCCAGCACGAACCCGCCGGACGCCCCGACGGTCACCGCCACCCGGTCGGGGGGGACGTGGAGACCGTAGGCTTCGTCGTAGTGGCGGGCGATCCGTTCACGGAGACGGTCGACTCCGAGAGCCGAGGTGTATCCGAGCCGGTCTCCGGCCAGCGCGGCCGCCGCCGCCCGGCGCACACCCGACGGTGCGGGGGTCATCGGCTGGCCGACTTCGAGGTGGAGGACGTCTCCACCTGCCGCCTCCCGGGAGGCGGCGGCTTTCATCACTTCCATCACGTAGAAGGGGGCGATGTCGCCCCGACGGGCCGCCTTCATGGGGGCCAGAGGGTACCGCACCCGCCGACACCACCACACCCCCTCGAATTGACAGCGTGAAACGGCGTATTACGCCGTTTCACGCTGTCAAAAGCCTGAGGGTGGGTCAGGGAGTGGTCACCGTGACCGGCACGGACCCGACGAGACTCCCCGGAGAACCCGCCTTCGACCAGGTCGCTTCGACGGTGAGGACATAGTCACCGGGAGCGACACCCGACGTGTCGACGTAGACCCGGGCGACGTCCGTCTCGCCGTCTTCCAGGACGGCGTCGTGGACCAGGCTCGTGTAGCTGCCCTGGGGGTACTCGAGGGCGAGCCCGGCGGCGTCGGTCACCACCACCCGGAAGTCGTCGACCCGGGGAGCGTAGCCCGTGTAGGCGATGTCGACCCATCCGCCCGCACCGGCCACCACCGCCTGGGGATCGAGATCCACCTGGGCGACGTCGGCACCCGAATACCGCTGGACCCGGATCTTCAGCTTCACCTCGTCCCGCGGCCTCCGCGACTTGCCCACCATCACCCCGCGAACGGTCCTACCGTCGACCTCGTAGGTGACCTCCAGCTCGATCTCCGCCCGTCTCGGGGCGTCGTAGGGGACGCTGAGCCGCAGAGACGTGAAGTCCATCTCTCCGTCGGAGAGGGTGTCGTCGCCCATCAGCGACGAATAGGTGCCGGTGTTGGCCGGGTAGGAGACGTCGACGCCTCGCGCCCTCGCCGCCACCACCCGGAAGTTGCGGGCTTCCACACCCTCCGCCCGCCAGGTGAGGGCGATCCAGACCGTGTCGCCGGCGGTCACCGCCGGGACCTTGTCCGAGACGAGGACCACACCGACCTTCCCATCGGAGCGGTGATTCCCCTCCTGCCTCCCGTCGGAGCGGTGATTCCCCTCCTGGCTGGCCAGGGCCGGTGTCGCCGCACCCAGCACCAACAGCAATGCCAGAATCCATGCCCCCAGTCCGCGCATTCTCATACCGTCCTTTTCGGCATTTCGCCGCCCGAAACTTGAATCCCTACTCACGCGCAGTACTCCTCGTAGACGCCCCGCACCTGCGCCCGCAGCTCGGGGTCTTCGCCGAGGACCGCCTTGAAGGTCTCGTAGTCGGCGAGGTCGTATCCGGCGGCGACCACCCTGGCCGCCAGCTCGGCCTCGATGTCGGCGACGTCCTCGAAGGTGTACCGCTGCACGTCGCACATCCAACGCCCCTCCACCCGGGCAAGGACCTCCCGGTCCTGGCTGGTCAACCCTCCACAGGCGGCGACGACCAGGCCGAGGCCGACCACGAGCGCACTGATCCGTTTCATGTCCCTGTCCGTCGGCACGACCGCCGGGAGGTTGAGGGATCAGTCGCCGACGACTCTCCTGCCCCGGCGGAGCACCAAGACCGGCCGCTCCAACACGCCGAGGTCCTCCCGCGGGTCCCGATCGAAGAAGACGGCGTCGGCGGACAGGCCGGGACGGAAACCGGCGTCACGTCCCGTCGCCTGGTAGGCGGCGACACTCACCGCGGCGACGGCCGCTTCCGGAGACAGGCCCGCCTCCGCCAGTCGGGCCGCCTCCGCCGCGACCCGCCGCGCCGGGACCGCCAGGTCGCTTCCCGCCAACACCGTCACCCCCAACTGTTCGGCGACCGGCAGCAGCGACACCGCGTTGGCGAGACCTTCGTCGAGCAGTCGCCGACCGCTGCCGCCTTCCCGCAGCTCGTCGCGAACCGACTCCATCCGCAGCAGCGTCGGGACCCACATGCCCCCGCGGGCGGCCAGGGACGCCAGGTCGTCTTCGGTGAGGAACAGCCCGTGTTCGATCGAGTCGACACCGGCCGCCACCGCCATCGTCGGCGCCTCCCGCGCCATCGTGTGGATGGCGACCCGGGCCCCGGCCCGATGGGCGACCCTGACGGCGGCGGCCAGCCCTTCGGCCGTGAAGTTGGCCCGCGGTCCCTCCCCCCGCCGCGGCCAGTCCCCGACGATCTTCACCCACCCGCCTCGGCGTGCAGCAGCCCGGGCGACCGCCGCTTCGAGCTCGTCCTCGTCCACCTCTTCGGCGAACCCCGGGTAGTAGCCGCCGGGTGCGGCGATCATCCGCCCGGCCGCCTCGAGGTCGGGGCGTCGGTCGGGTGGTTCGTCGAAGAGGCACAGGACCGCGTCGTCGCCCCATCCTTTGTCGAGGGTGAGGAACACGCCGGCCTGGATGCAGGCGTAGGCGCGGCGGCGGATGTCGTCGGGGTCGCCCGGATCCAGCCTCATCTCGTCGGCGGCGAGGTGGGCGTGGGCGTCGGCGAGCCCGGGGAGCGCCCACAGCTCGTGGGTCTCGTAGGCCTCGTCGACGGGTCCGTCGTCCGGGTCGGTCCAGCGGCCGTCCTCGGCGACGAGGACCACTTCGTCGCCTCCCGGCGGGCGGAGGGTCACCAGCGTCCGCATGGGACGGGACGGTAGCCGGGATGGCATTCGGCGGGCGAGCGGGTTGAATGGCCCGATGCGTCGCCTCTCCGCCCTGGCCGCCGTCGTCGCCCTCGTCGTCGCCGCCTGCACGGCGTCGACCACCACCACCACCCGTGCCGCCTCCGCCGCCGGCACCACCCCTGCCGCCGAGACGACGGCGGAGACGACCCGCTTCGTCACCTGTGACGAGGCATCGGCCGATTTCACGCTCCTCTGCGAGGTCTACCAGCTCATCCACGACGAATACGTGAACCCCGTCTCCGACACCGAACTGGTCGAAGCCGCCGTGTCGGCCGTCGCCACCGCCGACCTCGAGGCCGACACGGCCGGAGAACCCATCGTCTGTGCGTTGCCGACGCCCGATTTCCGTCCCCTCTGCGACGCGGTCGACGCCGTCGCCGACACCGGCGCCGCCGTCGAGGTCGCCGTACGGGGGATGGTCTCGGACGCCCTCGACCCCTTCTCCGCCTACCTGGATCCGGCGACGCTCACCTTGGAGCGGGAAGAACAGTCCGGCACCGTCCAAGGGATCGGCGCCCTGGTCATCACCGAGGACCGGTCCGATCCGCAGCGCCCACCCTGCGGGATCATGTCGTCGACGTGTCGCCTGGTGATCGTCTCCACCCTGGAGGCCAGTCCGGCCGAGGCCGCCGGGTTGGCTTCGGGGGACGAGATCGTGGCGGTCGACGGGGAACCGATCGACGGGTGGAGCTTCGAGGAGGTGACCAGCCGGGTGCGGGGACCGGCGGGCACGTCGGTGACCCTCACCATCCTGCGTGACGGGTCGACGTTCGACGTGACGATCGTACGGGAGGCGATCGAACTGCCGGTGGTGGACAGCCGTGTCGTCGACGGAACGATCGGGTATCTGCGCCTGCGGGTGTTCACCGACAACAGCAGCGAACTCGTCCATGGCGCCCTCGAGGAACTCATCGGCGCCGGCGTCGACGTGGTGGTCTTCGACCTGCGTGGCAATCCCGGCGGGGTGCTCGACGCCGCCGTCGACGTCACGAGCGAGTTCCTCGGCGAAGGTCTCGTCCTCCGCACCGCCTCACCCGAAGGGGAGGTCACCTACGAGGTCCGAGGCGAAGGGGTCGCCACCGACCCGAGCCTCCCGGTGGTCGTCGTCGTCGACCGGGGCAGCGCCTCGGCGTCGGAGGTGGTCTCCGGTGCCCTCCAGGAGGCGGGTCGGGCGATCGTCGTCGGCGAACCCACCTTCGGGAAGAACACGGTGCAACGCCGCTTCGGGCTCTCCAACGGGGGAGCGTTGAAGCTGACGATCGCCCGGTGGATGACCCCCGGCGGGCACGACTTCGGCGGCGTCGGCATCATCCCCGACGTGGCGCTCGAAATCCCAGGCGATCTCGAACCCGACGAGGTGGCGCGCCGGGCCGTCGAAGCAGCCCGTCAGGCCGGGTTCATCCCGTGAGGCCGGTGGGACAGGCCACACCGGTGCCGCCCAGTCCGCAGTATCCGTCCGGGTTCTTCCCCAGGTACTGCTGGTGGTATTCCTCGGCGTAGTAGAAGGGGCCGGCGGGACGGATCTCGGTGGTGATCCGTCCGTACCCGTGGGCGGAGAGCTCCGCCTGGTACCGCTCCCGTGACGTTTCGGCGGCGGCGAGCTGGGCGGCGGTCGTCGTATGGATCACCGACCGGTACTGCGTCCCGACGTCGTTGCCCTGACGCATCCCCTGGGTGGGGTCGTGTCCTTCCCAGAACACACGAAGCAGCTCGGGAAAGGTGACCCGGTCGGGGTGGTAGACGACGAGCACGACTTCGGCGTGGCCGGTGCGGCCGGTGCACACCTCCTCGTAGGTCGGGTTCGGGGTGAAACCTCCCGAATACCCGACGGCGGTCGAGTAGACACCTTCGGTCTGCCAGAACCGACGTTCCGCCCCCCAGAAGCATCCCATCCCGAAGATGGCCCGCTCCGTCCCTTCGGGGAAGGGAGGGACGATCCGGTTGCCGTTGACGTAGTGGGTCTCCGGCGGGTGGATCGGTTCGTCTCTGCCCGGGAGCACCGCCTCGACGTTCGGTTCTGTGTACCCGGTCATGGGGGCAATCTACCCCGGAGGCCCGGTTCTGCCCGAGAGGCGCCTCCGTCTCCGTTTCCCCTCCGCCCGGTTCTGCCGGTAGCCTTCTCCCGTCGGCGGAGTCGCCTCTCCGTCGCGCCTGCCGGACCCGGATCGACCATGTTTCGTCGTCGAGTGATCCCGGCGATCGCCGCGTTGGCGGTGCTCGCAACCGTCGTCGCCCCCGACGGCGTGATGGCCCGTGCCCAAGACGTGGGACAGGCCGAGCAGGAGGTGCGTGAAGCCGAGTCCCGCCTGGAAGACGCCAGACGGATCGTGTCGGAGAAGGTGGCCGACCGGGACCGGATCGAAGCCGAGCTGTTCGACGCCCTCCAACGGTACGACGCCGCCGTCGCCGCCCTCGCCGCCGCCGACGCCGACCTGGACCGTGTCGCCGAACGCCTCGCCTACGCCGCCGCCGAGACGAGCGCCGTCGAAGCCGACCTGCAAACCCAGGCCGTCGCCGCCTACATGACGGCGGTCGGTGCCCCCGGTTCGCTGCTGTTCGCCGCCCGTGACACCGAGGACGCGATGGTGGTGGGACCCGTCCTGGAACGGACCCAGGAGGAGACCCTCGACCGCCTCGACACGTTGGCGGTGCGCCGCCAAGAACTCACCCGCCTCCAGGCTCGTTTTGCCGAGCAGCGGGCCAGGGTGGAGGCGCTCCGGCTCCAGGTGGAAGAGGAGGCGAACCGGCTCCAGGAGCTGTTCGCCCAGGCCGACGCCGAGGTGGCGGCCGCCTACGAGCAGGCACGCGCCGCCGAAGCGGCCTACCGGGCGTCCCTCGACGAACTGGCGGAGGCTCGGGCCCGGGAGGAGCAGCGACGTCGAGAGGAGGCGGAGCGGCGACGCCAGGAGGCAGAACGGAACAACCGCCGGAACGTCGGGAACCTGAGGCGGGGTGTGGAGGCCTGGCGGCCCCTCGTCGAGGCACATTTCCCACAACGCCTCGTCGAAGAGGCGCTCCAGGTGATGCAGTGCGAGTCGGGGGGCAACCCGAACGCGGTGAATCCGTACTCGGGCGCCTCCGGCCTGTTCCAGTTCCTGCCCTCCACGTGGGCGGTGGCGTCGGTCAGGGCGGGTGTCGGCGACCGGAGCGTCTTCGACGGGGAGGCCAACATCATCGCCGCCGCCTGGCTCGTCGCCTACTACGAGGGTCGGGGGTTCGACTCGTGGCGGGCCTGGAGCTGCAAACCCTGGGGGTGAGGTCCGCCGACCGTCGGACACGCCTCCTCTGACCCCGAGCCGCCGGTGGTTCCGTGTCGGTGTCTCGGCTCCTCCGAACGCCTACAGTTCCGCCGATGCGCGCCCTCCGTATCGGACCAATCGAGGTTCCGGCCCCCGTGGTGCTCGCCCCGATGGCGGGGGTGACCAACGCGGCGTTCCGGACTCTCTGCCGGGAGCAGGGTCCTGGACTGTTCGTCGCCGAGATGCTCGGAGCTCGCTCCCTCGTGGACGGCCACGAGATGACCCGACGTCTCGCCTCCTTCGACCCGGACGAGTCTCCCCGCAGTCTCCAGCTCTACGGTGTGCGCCCTCGGGATCTGCGGGAGGCGGTCGCCATGCTGGTCGGCGAAGGGGCCGTCGACCACATCGACCTCAATTTCGGCTGCCCGGTCCCCAAGGTGACCCGCCACGGCGGAGGCGCCGCCCTCCCCTGGCGACTCGACCTGTACCGGGACCTGGTGCGGGCGGCGGTGCGGGCAGCGGGTGAGGTGCCCGTCACGGTCAAGTTCCGGATGGGCATCGACGCCGAACACCTGACGTATCTCGACGCCGGGCGGATCGCCGAGGCCGAAGGTGCCGCCGCCGTCACCCTCCATGCCCGGACCGCCTATCAGCTCTACAGCGGCGCGGCCGACTGGTCGGCGATCGCTCGGCTCCGGGAGGCGGTGACGTCGATTCCCGTGCTGGGCAACGGGGACATCTGGGAGGCCGCCGACGCCGTCGCGATGATGGAGGAGACCGGCTGTGACGGCGTGGTGATCGGCCGGGGATGCCTGGGGAGGCCGTGGCTGTTCCGGGACCTGGGCGCCGTCTTCTCGGGTCGCCCCGTGCCGCCGCCGCCCAGCCTCGGGGAGGTCGCCGACATGATGAGCCGCCACGTCGGTCTCCTCGCCACCCGGTATGGGGAGCGTTACGCCGTCCACACGTTCCGTCGCCACGTCGCCTGGTACCTCCAGGGGTTCGAGGTGGGTCGGGGCCTACGGAACCGTCTCACCGGCGCCCCGTCGGTGGAGGCGCTCGTGGCCGCGATCGCCGAGCTTCCCCGGGATGTGCCGTTCCCGGTCCATGTGCTGCGGACGCCCCGGGGCCACACCCACGGGCCGCGGCCGGTGAGGCTCCCCCACGGGTTTCTGGACTCCCGTGTCGGCGGACCTCCGGTGGACGCGGCGGCGGTGGCGGCTTCGGGGGGCTGACCACCCCCTCCCTCCCGTTTTGACCGCGAGATCGGGCGTTATCTGCCCGTTTCTGCTGTCAAAACGGGGAGGTGGCGACGAGCCTCTCGGGGAGTCTCACACGACGCACCGTACCGTGACCGTGGCCGGTCGACGGGGTTCCCTTTCGACCCGCGACCCGCTAGGTCCCAGGGTCGATGAGCAGCCGCCACTTCACCCCGGCCTTGTTCGCGTTCCTCCGCGACCTGGCACAGCACAACGACCGAGCCTGGTTCCAGGCGAACAAGCAGCGCTACGTCGACGACGTCCAGGAGCCCGCCCTCGCGTTCATCGCCACCTGCCGCCTCACCCAACGGGAGGTGACTTCCTCCGGTTTCTCCGACGCGTTGGCTCGCCGGTTCCGGGCCGCCACCCCGTTCATGCGTTTTCTGTGCCGGGCCATCGACGTCGAGTTTTGAACGGCCGCCGGCCCGGGAACGGTCAGGCTTCGAGCCGTCCGAACCACAGGAGCGACCCGCCGGCGGCGACGGCGACGGCCAGGGCGGCGGCGAGGGCGAACCAGTCGGTCACATCCCGCTCTTCGGTGACGAAGGCGATCTGGGATCCGACCGTGTCGAGCACCGACCGCAGGTCTCGTTCGCTGGCGGCGGTGAAGAACGCCCCACCCGTCTCTTCGGCGACCTGACGGAGCGACCCCTGGTTGACCGGCACCGGCACCAGACGGTCCTGGACGTACACCGTCCCGGCCGGGGTGCCGAAGGCGATGGTGTAGACGGGCACCCCGATCCGTCGGGCAGCGGCGGCCGCCTCGGCTTCGGAACGTCCCACGGTGGTCTCCCCGTCGGAGAGCACGACCAGCGCCGACGGCGGGAGCACGCCGTTCGCGTCTGTCTCCAGGCGGAGCTGGTCGAGGGCGGTGAAGATCGCCTCCCCGACCGCCGTCCCCTGGCCGAGACCGAGGCGTTCGACCGCGTCGACGAGGGTCGCCCGGTCGTCGGTCGGGGCGACGACCGGGAGGGCGGTTCCTGCGAAGGCGACCAATCCGATCCTGAGATTGTCGGGCGCCAGCTCGGCGAATCGGCGGACGGCATCCTGGGCCGCTTCGATCCGTGACGGTGCCACGTCCTTGGCTCCCATCGAGAGCGAGACGTCGACCGCCAGGATCACCGTGGCCCGCTCTTGGGGCACCGGTACGGCCACGACCGGCCGGGCGAAGGCGACCGACGCCGACGCCAGACCGACGACGAGGCCGCCGACGGTGACCAGTCGCCGCCATCCGATCCGCCGGGGGACGACCCGGTCGATCGTCTCGAGGTCGGTGAAGCGGACGACGAATCTCGTCTGACGGGCCCGGAGGGCGACCCATCCGACGATCACGGCGGCCGGTACGGCCAGCAGCACCAACCGTTCCGGTGCGGCGAAGCTCACATCTGCCTCCCGACGGTCCGGGCGGCCCGTCGCCGGTCCACGGCGAAGGACAGCACGTCCCGTAGCCAGTCTCGGTCGGTTCGGAGCCGCAGATGGTGGGCTCCGGAACGGAGGATCCGCCGGTGGACGTCCGACGTCCGCCGCTTCGCCTCTTCCCGGTAGCGGCGTCCCAGACGGGCCGTGTCGACCGTCCGCCGTCGCCCGGTCTCCGGGTCGGAGAACGTCACGACCCCCATCGCCGGCAGCTCCACCTCCCACGGGTCGACCACTTCGACGGCGACGGTTTCGTGGCGTGCCGCCACCTGCCGGAGGGAACGCTCCCAGAGGCCGGGGTCGAGGAAGTCGGAGACGACGACCACCATGCCTCGACGCCGGGCCAGCCGGGCGACCCGGGCCAGGGCGGCGTCGAGCCGTCCCGGGCCGCTGCCTTCCCGGGCAACGGGGCGGGCCAGCCGGGAGAGCAGTCCGAGGAAGTGGTCTCGACCTGCCCGGGGCCGGAGCCACCCGACCCGACCGCCCGGCTCCAGTGTCGCCGCCCCTATCCGGTTCCCTCCCCGTTGGGCGAGGAAACCGAACGTGGCGGCGGCTGCCAGCGCCACGTCCTCTTTCGGCCCGGCGGTGCCGAACGCCATCGAGACGGACCGGTCGACGGCGAGGATCAGCTCCAGTTCACGGTCGGCGACGGTGTCGCGGACGTGGAGGCGGCTGGTGCGGGCGGTGACGTTCCAGTCGATACGTCGTACGTCGTCTCCGGGTTCGTACACCCGGGCGTCTCCCGGCTCGTACCCGGGTCCGGGAAGCAGACCCCGGTGGTCGCCTTGGAGGAGACCTTCGAGCCGGCGGGTGACGACCAGTTCGAGGCCCCGTAGGTCGGCGGGTAGCCGGACGGTCATACGGGCGGGGCGGGGACGGAGGTGAGCAGTTCGACGAGGACGTCGTCCACCGTCACCCCGTCGGCCAGGGCCTCGTAGGAGAGGATGAGGCGGTGGTTGAGCACGTCGTAGGCCACGTCGTACACCTCCTGGGCGGTGACCCGGTGGCGGCCTCGGAGCAGCGCCATGCCCCGTCCGGCCCGGACGAGGGCGATGGAAGCCCGGGGACTGGCCCCGAAGGAGAGGAGGCCGTCGAGCTGCGGGAGGGCATGTTCGCCGGGCCGTCGGGTGGCCTCGACCAGCCGGAGGGCGTAGTCGACCACCGGTTCGGGCACCTCCACCGCCGAGGCGGCCCGTTGGAGGTCGACGACCATCTGGGCGTCCAGTACCGGGTCGGCGTCGGCGGGGGTGACGTCCATCTTGGTGATGATCTCCCGCTCTTCGCGGCGGTCCGGGTAGTCGACGGGCACCCGCATGAGGAACCGGTCGCGCTGGGCTTCGGGGAGCGGATAAACGCCTTCGGATTCGATGGGGTTCTGGGTGGCCATCACCAGAAACGGCTCCGGCGCCGGGAAGGTCCGGTCTCCGATCGTCACCTGGTGTTCGGCCATCACTTCGAGGAGGGCGGCCTGCACTTTGGCGGGGGCACGGTTGATCTCGTCGGCAAGGACGAAGTTGGCGAGGATCGGGCCGGGTTCGACGTCGAACTTCTCGGCGGATGCCCGGTAGATCCGCGTCCCGACGATGTCGGAGGGGAGCAGGTCGGGGGTGAACTGGATCCGGCTGAAGGAGCCTCCCATCACCCGGGCGAGGGTGGACAGCGTCTTGGTCTTGCCCAGCCCCGGGACCCCCTCCAGGAGGCAGTGCCCACCGGCGAGGAGGGAGACGAGGATCCGGTCGACCATCCGGTCCTGGCCGACGATGACCCGACGGATCTCGCTCCGTGCCCGGCTGAGCAGCGCCGCCGCTTCCCGGTGGCCGTAGTTCACGGGGTCACCTCCAGGCTCTCCGCCAACGCGACGACCGTGTCCGCCCCGACGTCGCCGGGTGCGGTGATGGTGACCCGGGTGCTCGTCGACTCGTCCCAGGTGAGGCGCAGTTCGGTGCCGTCGTCGGAGAGGCGGCCCTGCGTCCCCCGTACGGTGACCGGTTCGCCGCCGGCGAGGGGCGGGAGCTCTCCGCGTCGGGCTTCGACGACGATGTCGCCGTCCGGCCCGGTGAGGACGAGCCGTTGGCTGATCTCGCCCGGGCTGATCTGCAGCGTGTTGCCGCCGACCTGGTAGCCGTCGGGCGGTTCGGGGACGGAGACGAGACCGTCCACGGTGAACCCGAACTCTCCGTGGTCGAACAGGTCGGGCGGGAGGGGGACTCCGTCTTCGAAGAGCCGCCTCAGGTCGTCGGCGAGCCCGCCGAAGGGTTCGGTGCCGGGGGGGACCCGGCCCGGGTCGGTCAGTTCGGGGGGCGTCGGCGGGATGATCGGTTCGGCCGCCCGGGGGGCGGACCGGGCCGTCCCGGCGGGTTCGTCCGTCGACCACGGTGCCGACCAGCCGACGAGGAATCCGGCGGCGAGGACGACGACGGCACCGACCACCCACGGCCAGCGCCGTCGGTGCGGACCGGCGGCGGGACGTTCGGGTTCGGGCGGCGGAGGAGGCGGAGGCGCCTCGAAGGGCGGCCGGGGCGGCAGGTCACGCCACGACCGTCCGGTCGGCAGTCGGACACCCAGGGTTGATCTGTCCCGATCCACCGCATCCACGGTAGGCCACCGATGCTAAAGGGGGTGTCAACGTCGGACGCGGACGACGACCGTCAGGGGTACGGCGGTGAGGGCGGTCCCGACGACTGCCAGGAACCCGAATCCGCCCAGGCCCAGCAGGATCCCCGACGCCAACCCGGCGACGGCCCCCGACCCCCAGGTCAGTCCGTCGCCGAACCCTTGAGCTCGCAGCCGCCATTCGCCGGGGAGGTCGTCGACGAGCAGGGCACTGGCCGCCACGAAGCCGAGGTTCCATCCCAGGCCGAGGAGGAACAGCGCCACCACCAACTGCAGGGTGGCCTCCCCCGGCGCGACCGCGGCGAGGATCCCCGACCCGGCGAGGAGGAGCTGACCGACGACGACCACCACGATCCGCCCGTAGCGGTCGCTCAACCATCCCGTCACCGGGGACAGCCCGAACATCCCGAAGGTGTGGGCGGCGATCACCACCCCGACGGTCCCCAGGTCTCCCCCTGCGTCGCGGATGTGGATCGGCGTCATCGTCATGATCAGCACCATGACGAGCTGGCTGACGACGAGGGAGGCGACGGCGACCTTCGCCGCGGGGATCTCCATCACCTGGCGGAGTGCGACCGGTCGACCGCCGTCGTCGACACGTTCTTCCGGGCGGAACGTCAGGGGGTCTGGCCGCAGGCCGGCGAAGTCCAGGAGGGCCACCAACCCGAACGTGACGAAGGCGAGGACGTAGGGTCCGGCGAGCCCGGGGAGACCGAGCCCGTCTGCGATCCGCCGACTCGGTTCGAGGAGCACCGGCCCGAGCACCGAGCCGATCGTCCCCGCCCACACGACGAGGGCGATGGCCGATCCCTGGTACCGGACCGGAGCGACGTCGGCAGCGGCATAGCGGGAGAGGCGGTCGGCGCTGTTGCCCAGACCGAAGACGACGAGGCCGGCGACGAGGCCGAGGAAGCTGCCCCGTACGGTCGCCCAGGCGGCGAGCAAGGCTCCGACGGCGGCGACGACCTGTCCCAACACCATCCCCGCCCGTCGGCCGTGACGGGCCATGTAGGTGGAGACCGGTGTCGTGCCGAGGGCCATGCCCACCACCACCAGGGCGGCGGGGAGACCGGCGAAGGTGGGGGACCCCAGAAGGTCTTCCGCCACGAGGATGGTGACGGTGATCGCGGCGATGTAGCCGGCCCGGGTGAGCCCTGTCCCGGCGAACAGGACGGCGAGCAGTCGACGCCGGACTCCGGCTTCGGCGGTGGAGGACCTGGTCACCGTGGGATTGTACGGCAGTGTCCCGCGGGGGCTGGCAAGGTGCGGAGTCGTCCCGACCCGGCCGTCCGGGCTCTGATAGCCTCCGACGACGGATCCGGTCGGTCGAGAGACGAGGAACGTGGCTGCCCGAACGGTCATGTCCACCGACGAGGTGGCGCCGCAGGAACGGTTCGCCTATTGGCGTGAGGCCATCTGCGACGTCTTCGTGCAGCTCGACGCCGAACCCGTCGAGGACTCCCCGTTCGACGGCACCATCGTCACCTCCGCCGTCGACGCCGTCGAAGTCTCCGAAGTGGTCGCCGACCCCCAACTGGTGGTCCGCTCTCCCCGCCAGATCGCCAAGGCACGGGAGGAGTTCTGTCTGATCTCGCTCCAGACCGCCGGGGTGGGGATGGTCTCCCAGGACGGCCGGAGTGTCCGTCTCCGGCCCGGCGACTTCGCCCTCTACGACGCCACCCGGCCGTACACCCTCGACTTCCGGGCCGGCTTCGGGCAGGTCGTCTACCAGTTCCCCCGCGACGCCCTCGTCGACCGCGGAGTCGACCTCACCTTCGCCACCGCCCGCACCCTGCGTGTCGGAGCCGTGGGTGAGGTGGTGGCGGGCTTTCTGCGTTCTGTGCATCGTGCGGGCGAGGAGATCCCGACCGACGCCGCCCCCAGGGTCGCCGGCCACACCCTCGACCTGATCGCCACCGCCGTCGCCGCCGCCGTCTGCGACCTGCCGGAACCGGATTCCCTTCGCGGGTATCGACGTCAACGGGTCCTCGACTACATCGCCGAGCATCTCACCGACCATGACCTCTCCGTCGCATCGATCGCCGAAGGGCTCGGTGTGTCGCCACGCACCATCTACAAACTGTTCGAAGGCGACGAGATGACGATCTCCCGTCGCATCCTCGCCGCCCGGCTGGAGCGGTGCCGACGTGACCTCGCCGACCCTCTCCTCCGACACCGCTCCATCACCGAGATCGCCTTCCGCAACGGTTTCCGTGACGCCGCCCATTTCACCAGGGCGTTCAAGCGCGCCTTCGGGACCACGCCCCGTGACTACCGGCGGGGCTCCTGACCTCGGGGATGCACCAAGCCGCGGGAATCCGTGCACGTTGAGTCAAGACGCCGAGGTCCTCGCTCCGTAGGGTCGGCGTACAGCGACCGGAGGAGGAGACACGATGTCCGACATTCCCGCCACCGGAGTGGTCCGTGCAGCCGCGGTTCAGGCCGAACCCGTCTGGCTCGACGCCGACGCCACGACCGAGAAGGTGGTGGCTCTCGTCGAAGAGGCGGCGGCCAACGGGGCGGACCTCGTCGCGTTCCCCGAGACGTTCATCCCCGGGTATCCCTGGTGGATCTGGCTGGGGTCGCCTGCATGGGGGATGCAGTTCGTGGCCCGGTACCACGCCAACTCTCCCACCCGGGACGGCGCCCATCTCGACGCGGTACGGAAGGCGGCGGCCGACCACGGCATCCATGTGGTTCTCGGCTACTCGGAACGGGCCGGGGGCAGCCTGTACATGGGCCAGGCCGTCATCGACGGGGACGGGGAGCTGGTGGCCGCCCGCCGCAAACTGAAGCCGACCCATGTGGAACGCACCGTCTTCGGCGAAGGCGACGGCTCGGATCTCCAGGTGCACGACCTGGAGTTCGGCCGGCTCGGCGCGTTGTGCTGCTGGGAGCATCTCCAACCGTTGACGAAGTACGCCATGTATTCGATGGGTGAGCAGATCCACGTGGCGTCGTGGCCGAGTTTCTCGGTGTACCGGGGAGCCGCCTACGCCCTCGGCCCGGAACTCAACATGGCGGCGAGTCAGATGTACGCCGCCGAAGGGCAGGTGTTCGTCGTGGCTCCCTGCGCCATCGTCGGACCGGCCGGCCTCGAGCTGTTCTGCGACACCCCCGACAAGGAGCAGCTCCTCCTCGAAGGGGGCGGCTTCGCCCGCATCTTCGGTCCCGACGGCAGCCCGCTCGGTGATCCGATCCCCGAACAGGAGGAGGGCATCGTCTACGCCGACCTCGACCTCTCCATGATCGCGGTGGCGAAGTCGGCGGCGGATCCGGTGGGTCACTATTCGAGGCCCGACGTGACCCGTCTCCTCCTGAACCGGGCACCGGCGCCGCGGGTGGAGGCGATGTCGCATTCGATGGTGGACACCGCGACCGCCGCCGACATGGCCGAACCGGCCGCGGCGGTGGAGTCGGTCAGCCCCGAAGCTTGACCCGGGACGGGGAACGTTCAGGTCGCGGTCACGACCCGGCGTCGAGCCGCACCGTCTCCAAGGCGATGTGCATCATGTCGGTGAACGTGCGTTCCCGCTCTTCGGAGCTGGTCGCCTCCCCGGTGCGGACGTGGTCGGAGACGGTGAGGATGGCGAGGGCCCGGGCACCCCGTTCCGCCGCCACACCGTACAGGCCCGCCGCCTCCATCTCCACCGCCAGGACCCCCATCTTCTCCATGACGTCGAACATCTCCGGCTGGGGGTTGTAGAACAGGTCGGCGGAATGGACGTTCCCGACCTTCACCTCCACCCCGGCGTCGGCGGCGGCCCTGGCGGCGGCGGTGAGGAGACCGAAGTCGGCGGTGGCGGCGAAGTCGTAGCCGAGGTAGCGGGCCCGGTTCGTCGCCGAGTCGGTGCAGGCCCCGATCGCCAAGATCACGTCCCGCACGTGGACGTCGGGCGACACCGCCCCGCACGACCCCACCCGGATGAGCTGGCGGACCCCGTAGGTGTCGACCAGCTCGGTGGCGTAGATCGACGCCGACGGGATCCCCATGCCCGTCCCCATCACCGACACCGCGGTGCCCTGGTAGGTGCCGGTGAAGCCGAGCATGTTGCGGACCGACGTCACCTGGCGGGCCTCGTCCAGGAAGTTCTCGGCGATGAACTTCGCCCGGAGCGGGTCGCCCGGAAGGAGGACGTACTCGGCGAAATCTCCCGGCTCTGCGCTGATGTGAGGCGTGGGCATGGATCGGACTCCTCGACTGGGATGATCCCCGACGATAGACCGCGGACACCCCGCGTCCCCACCCCGTCAGGGTCGAGCGCAGAGCGACCTCATCTCGGCGGCGGCCACCGCCACCAGGGCGTCGATCACCTGCTCGGCCGCTCCGCCTCGACGCACCCCTGGGGGAAGCTCCACCTGCACACCTCCGAATTCGGGGAGGTTCACCGGGTTGGCCGGATGCACCCCGCGAAGCTCCCGTGGTATCCGATCGAGGTCGGTCTCGACGGCGAGGCCTCGCCGCTGCAACGCGTCGGCGAGCGCCGAGGCGACCCGACGGTTGCCGCCGCCGAGCAGCACCGTCTCTCCCCATTCGGGGCGTCCGTACCCGTGGACGGAGAACACGAGGGAGACGGCGTCGAGGAACGCCGCCAGCTTCGGGCTGTGTCGAGGCGTGAACTCGGTCGACGGGAGATGCCACCACAGGTCGTCGGGCAGGATCACCCCGTAGAACCCTGCGCCCAGCCGGGTCGCCGCCCCTTCGGCGACTTCGACGGATCCGATCTCGATGCCGCCGTGAAGCGCCATGAAGCCGACGGGTCCGGCGACCACGACCCGTTCCTCCACCCCGGGATGAGCGAGCAGCTCGTCGAGCATCGGACGCACACGCTAGCCGGGACCCGCCTCCGCCGGGCCTTCAGGCACGCCGGTAGAGCCGCACCGAGAGGGGGACGAAGACCACGAGGAGACCGACGATCCAGGCGCCCGACCCGACCACCGACAGGCCCGGGTCGGAGCCGTTGGCGAGGGCCCGAACCGCGGTCGCCACCACCGAGATCGGCTGGTTGTCGGCGAAGGCTTTCACCCAGGCGGGCATCGCCACCGTCGGGGTGAAGAGGTTGGAGCCGAACATGAGGGGGAACAGCCAGAACATGGACAGCATCCCGACCAGCTCGGCGCTGCGCACCTTGGCGGCGATGGCGGCGTTGATCCACGAGAACGCGTATCCGATGCCGACGGTCAACGCCAAGGCGGCGACGGCCGAGCCGGCAGACGTGAACCGGAAACCGAAGGCATATCCGACGGCGGCGACCAGGCCGACGGCGACGGCGTTGCGGATCGTGTCGGCGACCGTCCTCCCCGCCAGGACCGCCATGCGGCTCATCGGCAACGACCGGAACCGTTTGTCGGCCCCGTACTGGAGGTCGACGGCGAGGGTGTTGCCGGTCTGCAGGGCACCGGTGACGGCGGTGATCACCAACACCCCCGGAACCAGGTACTGGTCGTAGTCGACGCCGGCCCCGGCCGCGATCACCCCGCCGAAGACCAATTCGAACAACACGAGGAAGAACACCCCCATCACGACGGAGAAGCTCAGGTATTCGGGCTGGCGCATCGTGCGGATGAGATCCCGGCGGGCCATCGTCCAAACGTCGATGAGCGCCCCACGCACCCCGGAGGGCGGCTCGAAGGGAAGGTCGACGGCGCTCATCGGCGAACCTCCGTGTGGGTGAGGAAGACGTCGTCGAGGGTGGGGCGGCGAAGCTGGAAGTCCTCGACCGGGATGCCGGCGTCGGAGAGCCGACGGAGAACGGCGAGGGCTTCGGGCGGCCCGTCGCCGAGCTGAACGGTGAGCATCCGATGGCCGGCGTCGGTCGCCACGTCGGCGCCGTCCCCTGCCAGTTCGGCGGCCCGGGGAAGGTCGGCGGGGTCGCTGACGTGGACGACGAGCACGTCACGTCCCAGGTCCTTTTTCAGCTCGTCCGCCGCCCCCCGTGCCACGACTTCGCCACGGTCGATGATGACGATGTCGTCGGCCAGACGGTCCGCCTCCTCCAGGTACTGGGTGGTGAGCACCACCGCCGCCCCTTCGTCGGCCATCGCCCTGATCTCTCGCCACAGCTCGAGGCGGCTGCGGGGGTCGAGACCGGTGGTCGGCTCGTCGAGGAAGATGGCCGGCGGACGGGCGATGAGGGCGGCGACCACGTCGAGCCGCCGCCGCTGTCCACCCGAGTAGGTCGCCACCAACCGGTCGGCGAATCCGCCCAGGTCGAACCGTTCGATGAGCTCGTCGACCCGGGCCCGGCGTTCGGGGGCCGGCAGCTTGTAGAGCCGTGCGAACAGGTCGAGGTTCTCCCGGGCGGTGAGGCGGTCGTCGACGGCGGCGGCCTGGCCGGCCAGTCCGATGACCCGGCGGACCAGCTCGGGCTGGCGCCCGACGTCGAACCCGGCGATGGTGGCCCGACCGGCGTCGGCGCGCCGTAGCGTCGTCAGGATCTCGATCGTCGTCGTCTTGCCGGCTCCGTTGGGACCGAGCAACCCCAGGATGGTTCCCGCTTCGACTTCGAAGTCGAGGCCGGCGACGGCGACGACGTCGCCGTACACCTTGCGGAGGCCTTCCACCACGATCACCGGTTGGTTCATAGACCGGGAGCGTCCACGATCCTGGCGTCGTCGTCAAACCGACGAGGCTTCACCTCCGCCGGAGGCGTATGCTGTCGGTGACAGTGTGGGGCAGCACGCTGGAGAGCACGGGAGGCACCACGACCTTTCATCCACCCGTGGGGTGTGGCCGACGGGATGGGCCGGGAGACCCATCCCGTTCAAGAATGACCGACCCTACGCCGATCCGGACCATGCGGTGATCGCGCTGACGACCTTCGACGGACTCCTCACCTTGGAAAACGGGCTGGCCACGGCGGCCACCCTGTCCCTCGGCGACGACAACACCCTCGAGCTGCAGGCCGGGGGGATCAAGCTGGGACGCTGGACGGCATCGGAGTGGACGATCTTCCCCAACGGCACCGGGTATTCGATCCGGGTGGAGGCGGAGACCTTGAGTTTCGTCCCCAACGACCGTGAAGCCTTCCGGACCCGGATGGCCGAGGCGATCGAGAACACCGTGGAGGCGATGGTGGGGACGATCGACACGCCGCTGAACAGCGTGGAGGATCTGGTGACGGCGGCCACCCCGACGGACACGGGCACGGACACGGTGACCGAGACCGCGACGATCGCCGACCAGATCGTCTCCGAAGCCGACGAGGACGACGAAGACGACGACTCCGGGATCGACCGCCGTCGCCTCGTCGCCGTCGCCCTCGGCGTCGTCGGACTGTTGGCGGTCCTCGTCATGGCGATCGTCGCTCTCGTCTCCGAGCCGTCTCCCGCCCCGGGGCCGGCC